>CAJUBM010000008.1:0-5508 GCA_910584735.1 uncultured Muribaculaceae bacterium | reverse complement strand
TCTTATGTCGGGGCCTTGGGTCACTGGGTTATTCGGTGGCTATGCGCAGCAGGGTGGAGGGGGTCTCAACGATGTGGTCGGCGTAGGCCTCACGCAGTTCGGAGACGGGGCGGAAGCCCCAGGTTACGCCGGCGGATTCCACGCAGGCACGGCGCGCGGTCTCCATGTCTATGCCTGAGTCGCCGACATAGAGGACTTCGGCTTTCGGCGTTGGGACTTTGCCGAGTATCTCGAACACGATGGATGGGTCGGGCTTTACCGGGATGCCCTCTTTCTGCCCCTCCACGGCTGCGAAAGGTATTGCGGGGAAGTACCGGGCGATGAGTTTTTCCACGGCAGACTGGTACTTGTTGGATGCCACAGCTACTTTTATACCTTTTTCGGTGAGGGAGGACAGCAGTTCGGGGATGCCGTTGTATGGCACGGTGTCATCGGCCATATGCTCGTTGTAGTATTCCATGAAGTAGCCTCTGAGTGCCTCCGCGCGGTCGGTAGTGCGGGCGCTTTCGGGCAACACCCTTTCCAAAAGACGGGTTATGCCCGAACCCACGAAGCGGGGATAGGCCGAGATGGGGTGGGTGGGGTAGCCGCACTGTTCGAGGGCGTAGTTGGCAGCGTGGCCGAGGTCGGCAATTGTATTGAGCAACGTGCCGTCCAAGTCGAATATAACGAGACCTTTCATTGGTTAGAGGTTTTAAATTAAATCAGTTGTGGTTGGATTAGAAAGGATAGCCCACCGAGAAGTGGAACGAGGCATCGCGTCCCCAGTCGGGGTGGAACAGCGGCCACGGCTCTTGGTTTTTGGCCGGATTATGGGCCTTGAAACCGAGGTCGAAGCGTAGCAGGAAGTATGTAAAGTCCATTCGCAGGCCTATGCCGTAGGCGGCGGCTATCTCTTTGGCGAAACTGCCGAAGCGGAACATTCCGCCCGGCTGGTTGGGGTAGTTCTTGATGGTCCATATGTTTCCGGCATCAATGAACACGGCTCCCTCGAACACCCAGAACAGCTTGTTTCGGTATTCGAGGTTAAGTATCAACGATATATCGCCGCATTGGTTTATGAAGTCGGTAACGGAGTTGCGCGAGTCATATGCGCCCGGTCCCAGTGTGCGTACGCTCCACCCGCGTACACCGTTGGCCCCTCCGGCGTAGAAACGCTTCTCGAACGGAATCATCGAGGAGTTGCCGTAGGGGTAGCCTATGCCGAATCCGGCGTGGAAAGAGATAGAGTTGCGCGATGAGAAGGCGTGGTTGATGGTATAGTCTATCTCCCCCTTGACGTACTGCGCGTACTGTATGCCGAAAATTTTATACGCCCCGTCACTTTTTTTCTGTCCGGCTATTTTAGAGATGGCATACAGGAGGTTCCCGGCAATCTCTCCTGAAGCGCGGACGGTATATGTGTTCACCTGCCGGGAGTGGCGTTCGGGGCCTGATGAAGCCGGGCGCCTGTTAGTGTGGTACCACGTGTAGCCCATGCGCATGATGAAGTGGTCCTCGTAGCTGTAGCGGAGCAGGGGGTTGTCGGGGGCTATGTTCTCTATGAAGTCGACTGTAGAGCGCGGGAGGTTTACAACGTTTATATCTATGAGGTCGAACGTGCGCCTGGTCATATTCTGGCGGTCGGCCCATTTGTATTTCCATGCGGCACCTCCGATTATGCGGGTATATTCAGGGCGCTCCTGACGCATGAAGGTCACGGCGAACTCCGTTGATGCCCTCATGCGGTTCTTGAACGACTGTGACAGAAACGGTGCCTCGAATTTCGGGAAGGTTATGCCTACCTCGGCAGCCACTTCCGTGTAACGGTCGTTTATCAGTCCGTCAAGATTTCCCGAGAGGCTTTCGTAGGCACCTCGTATCTTTGCTGTGAGAATCTCGCCCCGATGAGTGAGGTTTCGGTTGGTGTATGTGAGCCCGCCGCCGACACCGAGGTCACCCTCGGAGTTGGTGCCTTCCAGTTCCACGGTAATTCCCTGCTTCTTGGTGCGGCTAAGGAGCACGAACGCGTCCAGCATCTCTGCATCGCCGTCACGACCGGCCGGCCGCGTCAGGATGTTGACATAACGGAGTATGGCAAGGCGGTTGAATGATTCGTAAGTGCGGTCTATGGCCGAGGTGGAATAGACGTGTCCGGGGCGTACGAAACACTGCTCGCTGAGTGCTGACGGACGCAGGTAGCGGTCTTTGCCGTAAAGTATGCGCAGGCCTTTGTATGTCACCGTGTCGCGGGCCTCGAACGAGTATCTGCCGGTGTCGTCGCCCGGAGAGAAGTCCGGCACGATATAGACATTGCGGAATCGGAATCGCAGATGGCGTCCCCCGTTGCCGGCTATGGAGTCGGCAGTGCCGGATGGGTTGGTTACGTTCATAAGAAGTTCTACCATATTGGAACCTTCCACCGTGTCGGCAATGAACGAGACGGATTCCTTTGTGAACGCATAATAGCCGTGATTGCGCAGTCGTTCGGTTATGAACGTGCGCTGCGCGTCAAGCACGGTGCGGTCAAGGTTAGCGCCCGTCACCATGGGGAATAATGCGGAGTCGGGCATGACAAGTTCGCGCAGTTCGGGATCCTCGAACTCGTAGGCTATTGATTTCACCTTGAACGGGATGCCGGGGCGCAGCCTGTAGCGGACATCCATTTTTTTCTCCCCGTCAGGGATTGTGTCTACCGTTACTTCCGCGTTGTTGTATCCCCGGTTCATCAGCGCCAGTTTAAGCTGCCGGGCACTTTGGTCGGCCAACGTATTGTCGAAAATCACAGGGGACTGCCCTATCTTCCGGAGCCAACGATTGAAACGGCTCGTGGTGTCGCGCCCCGACATGTTGTAGACGCCTAATTGCAACTTTGCGAATCCCAGCACCTTATGGTTCGGGGTCTGGCGCAGGTAGTTATAGAGGTCGGAGGTCTTGACCTTGGATGAGTCTTCAACAACGATGTCTACTTCGTCCAAAAGGCGATAGCCGTCAGGTACATGACGCGTAGAGCTGCAACCCCACAGAAAGATTGCAGCCGCTATTGCGAGCAGCCATTTCATTGTGATTCTCATCAGTTATTGCTCCCCCTATCCGATAAGGTGAAATTGGGTGGAGTGTCAGAGATTTGAAGTCTGACACTCCACCATTCGATTTTAGTCCATCAGTTTGCGATAGCGGCGCCGTGGAGGCTCTTTGCCGCCGTTCTGGGCTTTCTTATAGGCCTCATAGTCGGAGTATGAGCCTTCATAGAATACCACCTTGCCGTCACCCTCGAACGATAGTATGTGGGTGCAGATACGGTCGAGGAACCAACGGTCGTGGCTGACTACTACGGCACATCCGGCGAAGTCCTCCAGACCCTCTTCAAGGGCGCGCAGGGTGTTGACATCGATGTCGTTGGTAGGCTCGTCAAGCAACAGCACGTTCCCCTCCTCCTTAAGCGCCATGGCAAGGTGCAGGCGGTTACGCTCGCCGCCGGAAAGGACGGCAATCTTCTTCTCTTGGTCGGCGCCGGCGAAGTTGAACTTCGACAGGTATGCACGGGCGTTGACGTCACGTCCCCCCATACGGAAACTCTCCGTTCCCTGTGAGATTACCTGGTATACCGAGTTTTCGGGAACCAAGTCGTGGTGGCGCTGGTCAACATAAGCGATTTTCACTGTCTCGCCCACCTCGAATGTCCCGGCATCCGGCTTTTCCTGTTCCATTATGAGGCGGAAGAGGGTGGTCTTTCCAGCGCCGTTGGGGCCGATTACGCCTACAATGCCGTTGGGGGGGAGCGAGAATTCAAGGTCTTTGAACAGCAGCTTCTTACCGAACGATTTCTCCAGTCCGTGGGCCTCTATCACCTTGTTTCCGAGGCGCGGGCCGTTGGGTATGAAGATTTCCAGCTTTTCCTCGCGTTCTTTCTGGTCCTGGTTGAGCAGGCGGTCGTAAGAAGACAGACGGGCCTTTCCCTTCGCCTGGCGGGCCTTGGGAGCCATGCGCACCCATTCAAGCTCGCGTTCCAGAGTCTTGCGGCGTTTCGATGCCTGCTTCTCCTCCTGGGCCATACGCTTGGTTTTCTGGTCAAGCCAAGAGGTGTAATTCCCTTTCCAGGGTATGCCTTCGCCACGGTCGAGTTCGAGAATCCATCCGGCCACATGGTCAAGGAAGTAGCGGTCGTGGGTTATGGCGATTACCGTGCCGGGATATTGCTGGAGATGCTGTTCCAGCCAGTCTATTGACTCCGCGTCAAGGTGGTTGGTAGGCTCGTCAAGGAGCAGCACATCAGGTTGTTGCAGCAGCAGGCGGCAGAGAGCCACGCGGCGGCGTTCACCGCCCGACAGGGTGTCGACCACCTGGTCATCCGGCGGACATTGCAGGGCGTCCATGGCACGTTCCAGTTTGGAGTCTATATTCCATGCATCGGCGGCATCAAGGGCATCCTGCAACTCGGCCTGGCGCTGGATCAGCTTGTCCATCTTGTCGGGGTCTTCGAGAACGTCAGGGTCGCCGAATGCAGCGTTTACCTCATCGAACTCCTTAAGCAGGTCCATTATCGGTTTCACCCCTTCGCGAACCACTTCGATAACGGTTTTTCCCGGTTCCAGGTGCGGTTCCTGTTCCAGATAGCCCACGGAATATCCTGGGGAGAACACCACCTCTCCCTGATAATCCTTGTCTATACCGGCGATAATCTTCAGCAGCGAGGACTTACCCGAACCGTTCAGACCGATAATGCCGATTTTGGCACCATAGAAGAACGACAGGTAGATGTTCTTCAATACTTGTTTCTGGGGAGGGTATATCTTCGATACGCCCACCATGGAGAATATAATCTTTTTATCGTCAGCCATCGTTACTTTGGTATTTATTTACGTTTCTTAGGGGGATATTTTGCCGGATAGTCGCAACGGGTCTTCCCGGAGAGGATGTTGTGGAGCTTTGTGCGTATGAATTGTTTGCGCAGCGGCGACAGGTGGTCTATGTACAGGCGTCCGTACAGGTGGTCCACCTCGTGCTGCACTATACGGGCAAGGAAGCCGGAGATTTCCTCCTCGTGGGGCTGGAAATCCTCGTCAAGCCAGCGCAGGCGTATATGTTCCACGCGTTTCACCTCTTCCGATATTCCGGGGAGGCTCAGGCATCCCTCGGCGCGGGAAATGCTTTCTCCGTCAAGAATTTCTACTTCAGGGTTTATAAGCACGAACTTGCGTCCCTTACATTCGGGGAAGGTGTCGGCCAGGACATCGGCGTCAATTACCACAAGGCGCTCCGAACGTCCTATCTGCGGGGCGGCGAGCCCCACTCCCTCCGACAGGTACATGGTGGAAAACATATCTTCCACCAGCTTTTTGAGGTCGGGATTGCCCGGCTCAAGGTCTTTGGCTGTCTCTCTTAATACGGGACAGCCGTATAGATATACGGGTAGTTTCATCGGTTCTATTTTTTTCAGGGTACAAATATACGGAATTTATCTGAAAATAAAGAGGCGGTGTGTCAAAATTCGGAGACACCAATCTTCCAACGAAAGACATTATCCGA
>CAJUBM010000007.1 GCA_910584735.1 uncultured Muribaculaceae bacterium | reverse complement strand
GCCTCTTCTGGTGGCCTGCCGTCCCGGAGGTCCGGCGCCACTATAAAGTTACCTCAGATAATGATTTCCGTTGGAAGATTGGTGTCTCCGAATTTTGACACAACGCCATTGCCAAATGCGTTATATAGCAGAGGCGATGTGATTTGTGTTGGCTTTATTCGGTGGGGGGAGTAGCGGTGTCAGCGGTGGGTGTGTTTGATGGCTGCTTGGCGCGGGGGAGGGTGAATACGAACTCCAGGCCGCCGCCACGGCGGTTGCGGACGGTTATTGAACCGCCCATTGAGTTGATGGAGCTTTTTACGATGGGGAGCCCCAGGCCGGTACCGCCGGATTTGCGCGAACGGCCTACGTCTATGCGGTAGAAGCGGTCGAAAAGATATTGCAGATGTTCTTCCCCTACGCCAACGCCGTTGTCGTAGAAAGCGAATGTGTAATAGCTCTCGTTGCGTCCGAGGAGTTCTATGCCCATCTGCGTCCCCTGGGAGTATGCCCTGGCATTTTTCACGAGGTTGGTTATGGCGGATGTTAGGAGCCCCTCATTCCCTTTTACGAAACATTCCAGAGGCAGGTTGTACCTGAAATCCATGTCGCCGGTAAGTCCTCCGTTGCGCAGGTCTTCCTCAAGAGTGAAGATGAAGTCATGGAAGTTCAGGGTTTTCACTGATATGTTGCGAGCCCCCTCCTCCAGGCGGGTCATAGTGGAAAGGTCGGCAAGCATACCTACTATTCGTTCCACGTTCTGCTGGGTTTTCTCAAGGAAATGTATGCGGTCTTCGTCCGGCATGTCGGGCTGGGAGATCATCATGTCGACGTAACCACGGATAATGCCTACGGGGGTCTTAAGTTCGTGCGATATGTTGTTGGTAAGAGCGCGCTTCATCTGGTTCTTCTCATCGGTGGCTTTGAGTGCGATTACGTGTTCGCGTTCACGGCGCACGTTGGCCTGCATACGGGAGTTGTAGATGGCTACGATCTGTCGCGATATATCGCCTATCTCATCGGATGGGAAGTCGCCCATGGGGATGAAGTCGCGGTCGGATGCGGCCCGTCGCGCGAAATCGTGAAGAAGGGCAACGTTCTTTGCCTGGTGTTTGGTGACAAAGAATGCGAGTAAAGTGCCTACGATGCCTACTCCGAGTATCATTATCCAGAATATCGGCTTGATTTGTAGGGCTTTTCTTACATCTGCCGAATAGGGCAGGTATGTACGCACTTCGATTTGCTCATCCGGAGATATTCGTGTGGAGAAGAAAAATATCTTATCCTTGTCCGGCCCTACGGTTATATCGCTCAGACGTCTTACTGTCGATCCGTCGGAATAGGTCTCTTCTTCGGCCTCGTCTATGTTCGAGGGCATGTAGGGGCGCAGCTTCCCTATGGAGTAGAGAGCCTTGCCGGTGCGCGTATTGTAAATGGTTATTGAGATGTCCTGTAGGTCGGAATTAGAGAAATACCTGTCGATGAAGTCCATGTACTCTCTGATGTCGCGTCCTTTCTCGTGGGCATCGATGATATTGCCTACGGCAAGGCGTACACGCTGTTTCACCAGGCTCTGACGCGTGTCTTTTTCCACATGGTATTGCAGCCATGCGAATCCCAGTACCACCACCCATATGCAGAAAGTAGCGGTAAGAAACAGTTTGAGCTGGTATTTTATGTTTCGCTTCACAAGACCCGTTTTAGAAATCTCTTGGAGAGGGAGGGATGTTGTGTCCGGGCCGGTTAGATGTCGGCCTTGAAGCCGTAACCGAAACCGAGTCGTGTCTGGATATTCTCTCCGTAGGGGCCGAGTTTCTTGCGCAGGCGGGTGATGTTGGTGTCAATTGCCCGCGAGGTCACTGTCTGGCCGAATACCTCGTTCATTATCTCTTCGCGTGAGTGGATGCGCTCGCGATGGGTCAGGAAGAAATGGAGCAGGTTGAACTCCCGGGGGGTGAGGTCGATTTTATTGCCGTTTATGAAGCAGGTCTTGTTGTTGCGGTCGAGTCTGAGTGTTCGGAATGTTATGTCGGGCTCGTAGTTGCTGCGCGATGCGTTTATCTCGTTGCGTATAGAGGCTCCCGTGCGGCGCAGTACGGCGCGTACGCGGGCTATCACCTCGGCCATGGTGAAAGGCTTGGTGATATAGTCGTCTGCGCCTATGTTAAGCCCCATTACCGTATCATCCTCGCCGTTGAGGGCGGAGCAGAAGATTATCGGGGTAAACTCGGTCTGCGGGTTGTTGCGGACGCGCTTTGCGAAGTCAAAGCCGCTGAGGCGCTCCATCATTATGTCCACAATCATAAGCTGGTATATGGACAGGTCCATACCCAGTGCTGTTTCTGCAGAGTCGGCGGTCTCTACTTCGTAGCCCTCTTTCTGAAGGCCGTATTTCAGAATCTCGCAGTAAGATTCTTCGTCATCTATTACAAGTATCTGGGTTCTCATTGGTCGATATATTACGGATGAATGGTTTCTTATGCGGCGTATCGTGTTGGATATTAGGTTGTAAACATGCTGGAATCCATTGCTGGTACGGCCTGTTGTGAGCCTTTTCTGGCAATATGGCGCTGCATTGTTCTGTTTTGGGATATAAATTTACGCCAAAAAGTTGGAATAGATGCGTAATCGTAGTTAAATTTAGTTAAAAAGAGCGGGCTGCCTTTTGATTGGCTGTTTTTTATTAACTTTGTAGTTGTAGACGCCTGTGGGGTTTTGTACCCGCAGGTGGCTCTGTATTTTTTTGATTTTAGAAATATTAGTGATGGGATGTGATAAAGAGATGAACGGGGTCTGTTGCTCCGTGGACGGCCTGAAAAAGGTAGAAGGGAAAGAGTTCGGCGGCGAACGCGCCCTGTTTGCCACCCACAGGCTTGATTTGCATAAGTGTGTTTTCCATGTGGGTGAGTCGGCATTGAAATGCTGTAGCGACATACAAGCCACGGAATGTACTTTCGAGGGTAAATATCCGTTCTGGCATGTAGATGGCTTCAGGATTGAGAACTGTGTGTTCACCCCCGGGGCCAGGGCGGCGTTGTGGTATTCGCGTAATCTCGTGATGAGGCACACCCGGGTGGACGCCCCCAAGATGTTCCGCGAGATGGATTCGCTCGAACTGGAGGATGTGGAGATTCCGGATGCTCAGGAGACGCTTTGGGACTGCCGGGGAATCAGGCTGCGGAATGTGTCGGTGAAGAACGCCGATTATGTGTTCGCCCACTGCTCGGATATTGATATCGACGGTTACCGCCAGGAGGGTAATTATTCATTCCAATATTGTCGCAACGTTGTGATACGTAACGCGGTGATACATTCAAAAGATGCCTTTTGGGAGACGGACAATGTGACCGTGTATGATTCCGAGATTGATGGGGAATACCTTGGGTGGCACTCACGCAACCTGCGTCTGGTGCGCTGCCGTATAAACGGGACACAGCCGCTATGCTATTGCGAGAACCTCGTCATGGAGGACTGCGTGATGGGTGATGAGTGCGACCTGTCCTTCGAGGATTCAACGCTTCAGGCCGTTGTCGGCTCGCAGATCGTGAGTGTGAAGAATCCGCGTTCCGGCTCGTTGAAGGCTCTCAGCATAGGCGAGGTGATAATAGACAAGAATGTGCTCTCCCCGGCTGACTGCCGTATAGAGACAGAGCTATAGGCTTCCGGATTTGCCGGATTTCAGGTTTATGGAGAAAGATTTTGATTTTGATGATGTGCCTTGCCGCCGTGGGTCGGGTTCCTATAAATGGGATTCTGCCGTGGATGCGGATATAATACCGCTATGGGTGGCCGACATGGATTTCCGTACGGCACCGGCGGTGGTGGATGCCCTGCGGCGCCGCGTGGACCACGCCGTGTTCGGCTACACGTTGGTGGACGATGATTATTACCGGGCGCTTACCGACTGGTTCGAAAGGCGCCACGGGTATCATATCGAACGTAACAGGGTTATTTACACCTCCGGCGTGGTCCCTGCCATTTCCGCTATAATCCAGGGGTTGTGTCGCCCCGGGGACGGCGTGGTGGTTCAGACGCCGGTCTATAATTGTTTCTTCTCATCCATAAGGAACAGCGGATGTGTGCAACTGGATGCCCCGTTGCTGCGGGAGGACCTTCCTGACGGGCGTTTTACCTACCGCATGGATTATGAGGCGCTTGAACGTGAGGTATCGCGCCCTGAGGCACGGCTTCTGTTGCTCTGCAACCCGCATAATCCGGCAGGGCGCGCCTGGAGCCGTGAAGAACTCGGGCGTGTGGCCGAGATATGCCGCCGTCACGGTGTACGGGTTGTGTCGGACGAGATTCATTGCGAACTTACTATGCCCGGCATGGAATATACCCCCTATGGCACGGTCGACCCCTCGGCAATAGTCTGCCTGTCTCCGTCAAAAGCGTTCAATACCGCAGGGTTGCAGATTGCCAATATAGTATGTCCTCCTGCCGCCGAGGACGGCACGGATGTCCGCGATGCCATAGACAAGGCAATAAACATCAACGAGGTATGTGATGTGAATCCCTTCGGCGTAGTAGGGCTTAAGGCCGCCTATAGCCGCGAGGGCGCCCGATGGCTGGACGCTCTCCGGCAATATCTGCATGAAAATTATCTATTTCTTGCAGACTTCATGCGGAAACGGTTGCCGCAATGTCCCGTGTCGTTGTTGGAGGCTACATATCTCCCGTGGGTGGATGTGTCCTCGTTGGGAATCCCGGCCTCAGATATGGAACGGAGGCTTAAGGCGGAGGCCCGGGTGTGGGTGAACTGTGGCGAGATGTACGGCTCCGGGGGGTATATAAGGCTTAATGTCGCAACTTCGCGGAAGCTGTTGGCCGAGGGGCTGGAGCGGATTGCCCGCTGGTGCGAACGATATTTGGAAAGGTCGTAGGTTTGGCTGATATAAGGCAGATACAGAGGGGCGAAAGGCTTGATTTCCGTCAACGGTTGGCGCTGACGGTGAAATTGTCGTGGCCTGCCATGATGGCCCAGTTGTCGAGTATACTGATGCAGTATATCGATGCGGCCATGGTGGGGCGCCTCGGTGCTGATGATTCTGCCGCTATAGGGTTGGTTTCTACAAGCCTGTGGTTGTTCTGGGGTGTATGTTCCGCAGCTATGGCAGGCTTCTCCGTGCAGGCCGCCCATAGGATAGGCGCCGGGAATTATGACGCTGCCCGCCAGGTGTTGCGCCAGGGACTCGTCTCGGCGGCGTTATTCGGTATGTTTGTGGCCGTTATAGGCGTCTCTATCGCTTTGCCGCTGCCCCGCTGGCTGGGCGGGAATGACAGCATATGCGGGGCTGCCTCGCTCTATTTCCTTGTGTTCGTGTCGGCGCTGCCGTTGCTCACGCTGAACTATTTCGGTTCGGCCATGCTTCGCGCCGCCGGCAACATGAAGGTGCCGGGTGGATTGAACGTTATGATGTGCCTCCTTGACGTTGTGTTTAACTTCGTGTTGATATTCCCTTCGCGTACTTATATGCTGTGGGGGACGGAGGTTTATGTGCCCGGTGCCGGGCTGGGCGTCCTGGGCGCGGCTCTCGGAACGGTGTCGGCGGAGGTCGTAACAGCCGGACTTATAATATGGTATCTCTGCTGGCGCGAGAAGGGCATGGCTGTCTTCGGGCCGCGCCGCAGTGACGGATGTCGCGGTTGGAGGTTTTTCCGTCCCACGCGCATGGTGCTGAAAAATGCTCTGAAGGTGTCGGCACCGATGACGCTGGAGCATGCCGTGATATGCGGGGCGCAGATTATGGTGACGGTGATAGTCGCGCCGTTGGGAGTTATGGCAATCGCGGCCAATGCTTTCGCCGTCACGGCCGAGAGCCTCTGCTATATGCCCGGTTACGGTATCGGTGACGCCGCCACAACGTTGGTAGGGCAGAGCTACGGGGCCGGGCGCAAGGGGCTTGCCCGGCAGTTCGGACTGCTTACCGTGGGGCTGGGCATGGCCGTTATGACCGTTATGGGAGCCGTTCTTTATTTCTTTGCTCCCGAGGTTATGTCCCTGCTTTCGCCGGTGGAGGAGATTCAGCAACTTGGCGCAGAGGCGTTGCGTATAGAGGCTTGGGCCGAGCCTATGTTTGCGGCTGCGATAGTGTCTTACGGCGTTATGGTCGGTGTTGGCGACACACTGCTTCCTTCGGTGATGAATTTCGGAAGTATATGGCTTGTGCGCCTGCCTATTGCGGCGTTGTTAGCCCCCACTATGGGACTGGCCGGGGTTTGGCTCGCCATGTGTGTGGAGCTTTGTTTCCGAGGTGCCGTCTTTCTGTGGCGTCTGCTCAGCGGGGCATGGCTGCGCCATGGATTACTTAAGCAGGCAGAGGCGTTCCCTCCTCCGGTCGATGATGCCTGAGGGGGCGCCCGTCTGCTTGCCGCCGATATATTGATTTCAGTAGCCTCCGTACCTTAGATATTACGTCTGTACATCACAATATTATATTTATGTCCCGCGTTATACAGATAACTCCCAGTTACAAACCAATCATAACCCTGCATATCCGATTGAAATCTCTATTCTGCATAATCCCGATTCTGATATGGACCTTGCTGATACCCGGCGAAGTCCGGGCTTCCACAATCTCCGCCAACACGCTGAGTGCTGCCAATCTTAAGTTCTATGGAGAGTATTCGTCACTTAAGACGAAAGATCTGTATGAGATGGCCAAGGAATATGACAGACGCAATTCGGTAGACAGCGCCCTTGTCTGCTATTCCGTGATAGCTGACCGTTATCTGGCGGGTTCGGCGCCGGAGAAGGATTTGAAAATTTGTGCCACGGCCCTTAACAACCTTGGATATATCTACGCTTCATATTTTTTTGATGTACAGAAGGCGTTGCAGTATTTTCAGGAATCGCTTGAATTGTCAGAGAAGATAAATTATGAGGCATCGATAGCCTACGTATATTTCAATATGGGGGGTGTCTATCTTGACTGCGCCGAGTTGGACGGAGGCACTACGTTTACCCGTGAGATTCTGGATTATTCTATTAAATCGCTTGATGCCGCCCTCAAAGTCGGGGATAATATGCTCGCTCTGGCTGCATGCCTGAACGTGGGCCTCCATGCCCTTGACGAAAGTAACTGGAAGACACTGGCGCTTATAAACGAGGGATTCTCGAAAATCAGGGAAGATTCCGATTCCACGCTTTATCCCTATACTAAAGAGTATTTCCATGGCCTCAACGCCATGAAGGAGGGGAGAGATGGCGATGCGCTCTCTTATTTTACGGAAGCGCAGAGACATGCGCGGGATTTCCCTATGATTCAGACGAAGTTGGAGATGTATGCCCTTTACGGGTAGTCACGCGCTTTGGCGGCAATGCGGAGGTATGGCGAAGCCATAGCGAGGGTCGACAGTATGGCCGTGTCGGCCAAGAGGGAGAAATTGTCGAACGATATAGCACGTGCGTTGGGATGGAAGGCCCGCTATTATGAGATGAAGGGGGATTTGGCAGGGCGCGATACCGTTTTGCTCGAATATTACAGGTCAAAGGAGGAGATGTTGCTCCAGAACAAGTTTATGGCCTTGTCACGTGTACCCCTCCAGAGCGAGCTCCGCCAGATGAACCGCGATATGGCCCGGGAGATTGCAGCCCGGGAAAGAGCGGTGAAATTAGCGATTGCAATATCGTTGGTGGCAGTGGTTGTTATAACCCTGGCAACCCTGTTATTGAGGGCACACATCAAACAGAAGCGTTATGCCGCCGGTCTTTATAAGAAGAATATGGAGTTGATAGAGGCCCGGGAGCGTGAGCGCGGTCTGCGCAGGGATCGGATTGCAGCGTCATCGCTTGGTATGATTGATGCGAAAGAGGATTTTGCCACGGCGTCTTCCGACATCCGGGATTCGTCTGAAAAATTTACGTCAGGAGGAGAACAGAGCGATTCAGCCCATGCCACACCAAGGTATGACTCATCACGGCTTCGCCAGGAGGACAAGGCGGTTCTTGAGGAGAAGATTCTGGGGGTTATGGATGATACGGAGACAATCTGTGCCACAACCTTCTCTCTGCAGCAGCTTTCGCAACGGGTGGGGAGTAACCAACGCTATGTGTCGCAGGTTATAAATGAGATGATGGGAAAGAATTTCAAGACACTTTTAAACGAGTACCGTGTCAGGGAGGCATGTCGGCGCCTGTCGGATCGCGAGGGTTACGGCCATCTCACCATAGAGCATATAGCTGAAAGTGTCGGGTTCGCTTCGCGTTCCAATTTTACGGTCACTTTCAAGGCTGTTACCGGCCTTACTCCTTCAGAGTTCCAACGTTCCGGCAGGAGACGTTGAACGGGAAAACCATCGGCCTGCTACGGCATGTCGGTGGATACGGGTAATTTTAGAATCTCATTATAAAGCGTGTTCTGATGTTTCAGAACACGCTTTTTTGCGCGGATTTAAGAAACAGAACGTGCGTGGCGCGTTTTGTTACGTTGCGGAGCGAGGAATGGTTGTAATTTCAGACGTCAAAAAGATTCATCATCGTTGCTTGGCAAAATTTTAGAATAGATGTGCATGTTATTTCTTTTTGTTCGGCAACCTTAATTAATACCAATCTTATGAAAAGAAAACCTTTACTTCTGCTTCTTGCCGCAACAGCCGCGCTGCTGTCGCCGGCGGCTCCTGTGACCGTTGAGCAGGCCCGTGATATTGCCGGGCAGTTCATGCTGGATGCTGCGAGAAAAAATCCGAAATTCAAGGGTGCCGCAGGCGCACGTCCGGAGTTCAGGGTCGTTTACACTGCTAAAAACAAAACCAATGGCGACAACCAGTTTTATGTGTTCAACCGTGGCGAAGGTGACGGTTTCATACTTGTCAGTGCCGATGACCGGGTACCTCAGATTATAGGTTATTCTGACAGCGGTTCGTTCGATGTGCGCCACCTCCCCGGGAATATGAAGGCGTGGCTTGACGGCTATGCCGAACAGATTTCCTATATCCAGGCCGATGAGGATGGCGCAACTGCATTTAAGGCTTCCGCGAAAGAGGGCGAGACGGGTGAGGTTATCCTTCCGCTGCTCGGTACTACCGCATGGGACCAGTTGGCGCCCTATAACGGAATGTGTCCGGTTGTGAACGACTATGACAACGATTATAACGGGAAGGCGGCCACCGGATGTGTGTCTACGGCTCTCAGCCAGGTTATGTACCACCATCGATGGCCGATTAACCCGACAGGCTCGGTAAGCTATACGACAGATTATCTTGGAGTGCAGGTAAATGCCACATTTGATGGCACTACATATGACTGGGAGAATATGCTCCCGGTATATGACAGCAGTGCGTCACAGGCATCGAAAGATGCCGTGGCACAGCTTATGTTCCATGTCGGGGCTTCGTTGAAGTCGGATTACGGAGCATCTACCGGCGCTACAGACATCTCTATCTGCCCGGCCCTTATGTCCTATTTTGGTTACGACCAGGGTATCAACTACGTACAGCGTGACTACCATACCACCGCCGACTGGAATGACATGATTATGGAAGAGCTACGTGCGAACCGCCCTGTGCCCTACGGAGGTGTCACACGCCGTAGGGAAGGGCATTATTTTGTGCTTGACGGAGTGGATGCCGACGGCCTTTATCATGTGAACTGGGGCTGGAGCGGCGAGGAGAACGGTTACTACCGTCTTACCTTGCTCGAACCCGGTTCGCAGGGTACGGGAGGCGCCTCCTCAGGCACCCCTTTCCATTTCGCCCAGAACATGATTATCGGTATGCAGAAACCCGTGGCAGGTTCGAAGAAGAATTACACTTATACATGCTCGTTCCTGAACACATACAATAAGACAATCGGACGAAACGAGACAGCCAAACTTACCACAGGCGAAGTGTGGAATTATTCTACCGGGCCGGTATCGGCCAAGATTGGATATTTTCTAATCAATTCTGAAGAAGAGGTGGTTTACCGGCATATCATCAAGACTGTCGAGAACCAGGATATAGCTTATGGCTGGGGCGATGATGAATATGAAGAGGAAGGGCTTTCGGCAAAGTTCCTTATACCCGACAATATTCCTAACGGCGACTATACCATACGTGTAGGTTACCAGATTGGTGAGGAGAATTACGAGACTGACCACTTTGCCCTTGTGAAGCCGGGACAGAACAATGAGTGGCATGTCTCAGTCTCTGACGAACAACTCGTATATTCTACTGTCGGCGCAAGCGCCACTTCCATGCTTGAACTTACCACGGATTCGCCGGACGGTGTTATTGACGGACGTTACAATACCAGATATACCGTGAAGATGCATAATGACGGCGGTGAATATTTCGGCGAGGTGCAACTTCGTTTCTTCATCGATGGCAAAGATAAGGTCTATGGTAGGTTCGACCTGCCCGCGCAATGGGTCACCATCCCTGCAAACAGCGATGTGGAACTTACGTTTGAAGGTATTCTCGACTGTCCCGGCCATACGGATTATGTATGCCGTCTTATAGAGGCCAAAAGTAAGTCTAATTTAGGGCAGCTTAAGAATATCACCATCGAGGGAAATCCTCTGCCGGCAGTGCTCGCACTTTCTGATGATATGATTATAACCACCATGGAGAACGGCGTGGTACCTGTCAATAATATCGGCCTGAAGGCTTTGATAGAGAATGAAGGGGGACGCTATGAGGGCATTATGACCGCCCGCCTGTCCGATCCTGATGACTGGTGGGGTGATGATTTGGCGGTAATCTCTTTCAATCCCGTGGTTATCGAGGCTGAGTCTGAGACATGGATCAATCTTACAGGTGGCAAGATTGATGAGTCGTTGATAGAATTCGGCAAAACGTATGAGCTCACACTTGACAACCCGGTGGATGATGAGACCATGATTCCAAACTATTATTGCACTGTGGAGCTTGAATTTGGAGAAGCTATAACTGTGGCTGAACCTGTCCTTGAACTTGAATCCGCCGACCTTTATCCGGCCAAGCCGCGCCGCGACCAGGATGTCACCCTGTCGTTCCAGATAAGAAATACGGGTAGCGATTATGCCGATAATGTTAATTTCATACTCTTCCGCAAGGGTAACGAAGAGACCCCGGCTCTTGTATCCGAGTCAAAACTTGCCAATGTGCCTGCCGATGGGTCTGTAGGCGTAGAGTATGTGCAGAAACTTGATGTTGATCCGGCTGACGACTATGTTATCCGCCTGCTTGATAAGGACGCCAAGACTATAGGCGAGATTAACGATGTGGAAATTCTTGACAAGATGGACGGCTTAGAGGCTGTCGATAATGCCGGATTTGCTGTTAATGTAGATGGCGAGAATGTCTATATCTCCGGCGAGGATAGCGCCCGTATAGAGATATATAATGTGGCCGGTACATTGGTCGCAATGTCCGATGCCAACGTCCTGAGTATAGCGAATCTCCCCGCAGGGGTGTATATCATACGTGCCGAGAGTGTATGCTCGGGCATAAGGTTTGTTAAATTTATTCGTTGAGAAATCCTTAAATCAAAATAGGGAGAGGAGATAATTCCATCTCCTCTCCCTCTCAAAATCGTGTTATAATAGACTGACATGAAAAAGATTATCAAATTCGCGGCTATCGGGATGGCAACACTTTGCTGTGCCGGAATCGCCGCCCATGAAACTTCCGGACCGGATAACGAGGCGCCGCGCCCGATTGAATCTCGTACGGGAAAGATAAATAAAGGAGGAGCCGGCACATCCTTTGCAACCGATGCTCATCTTAAAGCATCCGGAGAACATTCCTCATATGTGCCGAACCTGATATGTAACATGCTTTATGCCGAGTCCTGGAATTCCCTCCCGGAAGACGTGCTTACTCCTTTCGGATTCTACACCTTTAATGCTTCAGAAGAACCCCGCTTTGAGGAATTTGCACTAATCGGTAAGGCTCGCGGTATAGCCAACGGGGGTGCATGTCTTGCCGGTGACACATATTGGTGGATATGGAAACAGTCGGCACCCATGCCCGATGGCAGTGAATATGTGGTGGCTCAGCTGTATTCGATGGATATAAAATCAAAGAGCGTCACAGCCTACGGACAGGTCAGCGATATGTTCGTGACTACCGCCGGGCCGGCCTATGACCCTGTCACGGAGTCGATGTACGGGGTGTATAAAGATGGCACTGACCGTTATCTCTGCAAGGTAGACTATCTGGCCGAACAACCGATTACCACCTTGGGAAAATTGAATACGTCATACTATACCGTGGCATTTGACGGCCAGGGGCAGCTATGGGGTATCGATAAAGAAGGTGTGCTTAACAAGCTGGATAAGGCAGATGGAAAGGCTACGCCGGTCGGCAATACGGGTGTAAAGCCGTCTTACACGCAGTCGATGGCGTTCGACTATTATACAGGGAAGCTCTATTGGGCCAGCTACGGCGAAGGGAATAAGTCAGTTCTTTACGAAGTAAGCACCACGGATGCATCCCTTACCAAGATAGTTGATTTCACAGACGGGCAGGAACTCACGGGTCTGGCGGTGCTTCCTCCGCTGGCTAATGATAAGGCGCCGGCCGCTCCGGCAGGGCTTGCTGCTGAATTCACGGAGGGTTCTAAGGATGGCAAAGTCAGTTTCACCATGCCGCTTTACACCTTCGATGGTTCCGATTTGAAAGGGAGTGTGAACTATAGCATAAAGGCTAATGACCAGGAAATACGAAAGGGTATGGCGCAGGCCGGAGCCAAGGTAGAGAAGGATATAAATCTCCCTGAGGGAGAGGTAGCCCTTAGTGTGGTCTGCTCCAACTCCGAAGGAGAGGGTGTACCCTCGGTTGTTGATTTGTGGATCGGACCTGACTATCCTGTAGAGCCACAGAATGTCTTATTTGCTTTCGATGCTCTGTCGGGTGCGGCTACGGTCACGTGGGATGCTGTTACTACAGGCCGACATGGCGGATATGTCGATCCATCGGCTATACGTTATAAGGTAGTCCGTTTCCCCGGTGGCGATGTCGTGGCTGAAAATACCGATAAGCTCTCTTTCTCAGAGACGCTTACGGAACCTGCCGAGCCTACTTTGTATCACTACGAGGTGACCGCTATGAACGGTTTCCGTTCCTCGGAAGCCGTTGCAACGAATAATATCCCCTTAGGAGCCAACTATGACGTTCCTTTCTTCGAGCAGTTTGACACATCGTCAGCTTTTGACTTCTTCCCTACCACCCCGTCTGCTGACGGCTCTACCTGGCAATGGAGCAGATTCAACAATCAGACGGCATATTTCTTCTATGAGACTGATAATGCCGATGCCTGGTTGTTCTCTCCCGGTATACGTATGGTCGGCGGCAGCCGTTACGTGATACGGTTCGACAGACTCGGATTGCTCAGCAATAAATTCAACAGCCGTCTTGAAGTGAAGGTCGGTAAGAATTATGATGTGGCGGCATATCAGTCTGTAATGGAGCCGCAGGTGTCCTCCTCTACCGATACAAAACAGATAGAGCTTGAGTTCATAGCTCCGGAGACAGGCATATACCATATCGGATTCCATGCCATGTCTGTGCAGAAAGGTTTGTCGATAAACATTGATAATCTGTTCATAGACCTTCTGGCTGCCGATGGCGCTCCCGCTGCCGTTACCGACTTGTCGGTAGAGACCGACAAGGGTGCGGCCCCTGTTACTATTAGGTTCAAGACTCCGACCAAGACTTATGGCGGCGGTAAATTGGACGCTATAACCAAGGTAGAGGTACGCCGCACTTCCAACAATGAGTTGGTGAAGGCTTTGGAGATTACCGAGACCGGCAAGGAGGTCAAGGTTGTCGATAATAAAGGTGGACGCGGCCTGATGGAATACTCCGTCATGGCATTTAACGAGGAGGGTGTCGGTGAGATAGCGAAGGTGTCGACTTATCTCGGACTGGACATCCCGGGACGTTGCCGGAATATCGCTCTGACAGATAATTACGATGGTACGTTGCAGCTTAGCTGGGATGCCCCGGAAACCGGCATACGCAACGGCTATTGCGACCCGTCGAATCTGACATATAACGTTTATAGCGTGGAGAACGGTTATGCCGTTGACTATCCGGGAGGTAAGAAGTTACGTGATAACGGGTTGAGAATCTCTAACGTGCAGGGGTATTTCAACAACTCGCAAAATTTTGTGATTTATGCCGTTGCTGCTGAGAACAAGGCCGGCGAAGGTTCTGTAAATGCATCTTCCGAATGTGTGATAGGGAAACCTTATACGGCTCCGTTCTTTGAATCCTGGCGACGCGGGCAGACCGATAACGGCCTGTGGTATCGCATGGCCTCCGGCAAAGGGACGTGGGATTTTTCAACCGACACATACGATAACGATGGCGGCGCGTTGGTATTCCGGGGTGATGCCGAGGGTGATATGGCATACTATTGCTCAGGTAAGATAGACATGAGCCGTCTCACGCAACCTAAGCTGGTGTTCTACTTTTATTGCTATCCGGGCGAAGACCTACAGTTGCATGTGGAGATAAACAAGGCGTACACAGGCAACGAGATTGCCCGGACTGTGGACTATCGTAATTTCTCATCTTCGGAAGCCGGATGGCAGAAATATGTCATAGACATGTCGCCCTACCTTTCACTGCCCTATATACAGATCCGCCTGCTCGGCGTGGCCGGTACGACCGTGCATCCCATCCTCATTGACAAGCTGTCGCTTGAGAATTCTTCTGACCCGGTAGGGATAGAGGAAATTAGTGTTGATGGTGGTTCGGTAGGTGAGATTCAATGGTTCGACCTTCAGGGCCGCAGGGTGCTGAATCCCGGCCCGGGCATATACATCGTGCGTATGCCCGACGGTACGACCCGCAAGGTAATGTTGAACTGATTTTTGTCCGGCGTAGGCCGTGACGCACACAATCATGCAAATATATTCATGTGTATTCATTAAAGCACAGATTTACGCCGTGTTTAAATGATTTGTGAATTGGAAGTCCGTGTGACAAAACCTCCGCAGATGCTTGTGAAAGCGACTGCGGAGGCTTTTCTTGTTTATTCAGGGGCTGGGGTGGATGGATTCTGTCATTTTGTCGTTTTATGCCTCTAACCCCATATGGTTAAGGATGGCATGGATAGAATTGTCGATGTCAGTGGAAAGAGTGATGTAGTCGGCGCTCTTTTTGAGCCATGTAAGCTGTTTTTTTGCGAATACGCGGGTGTTTTTCTGTATGCGGGTTATGGCGGTGGGCAAGTCCCAAACGCCGTCGAAATGGATGAACAGTTCTTTGTAGCCCACTGTGTTGAGCGAGTTCAGATTGCGCAGGGGGTAGACGCGCCGTGCCTCTTCGAGAAAACCTTCCGCCATCATTGCTTCCACGCGCCGGTTTATGCGTGAGAACATCTCCTCGCGGGGTGGGACTATGGCGAACTTATTTATGGCGAACGGACGTTCCTTTACACGACCAGTGCGCAGGGCGGAATATGGCACGCCGGCCTGGAGGCATATCTCAAGGGCATGCACCATGCGGCGAGTGTTCTGTGTGTCGGCCTGTCGGAGATAGGCCGGGTCAAGTTCCGCAAGCCTGTCGGTTATGCCTGGAAGACCTTCGTTTTGTAGTATGGTAAGGCAGCGGGCGCGGGTGGACGCGGAGATTGTGGGAAGCTCGTCAATGCCCCGGCATACAGCATCGATATACATCATCGATCCTCCGCAGAGTATGGCATAGTCGCTGCGTGAGAACAGTTCGGGTAGGAGACGCATAACATCGGCTTCGAACTGTGCCGCACTGTAATATGCATCCAAAGCCAGGAACCCCACCATGTGGTGGGGCGCCCGGTTTAGTTCATCCTGTGTCGGGGCTGCCGTGCCTATGGGTATGTCGCGGAACACCTGGCGTGAATCGGCGGAGATAATCTCGCATCCGAGATGTTGTGCCAGCGCTATGGCGAGCGATGTCTTCCCTGAGGCCGTAGGCCCTGTTATTACGATTAGTTTCTTCTGCAATCGGATTAATGTTGTCGGATTGAGGTGGTTATGCCTCGGCAACGAGTTTGGCAATCTGCACTATCACATCGCGGGCTTTCTCCATGGATTGGATGGGTACGAATTCGTAGCGTCCGTGGAAGTTGAGGCCGCCGGCGAAGATATTGGGGCATGGGAGGCCCTTGAACGAGAGTTGTGCGCCGTCCGTTCCGCCGCGTATGGGTTGCACCTTGGGGGTTACTCCGGCCAGACGCATTGCTTTCTCGGCGGTCTCGATGATGTGCATCACCGGCTCTATCTTCTCGCGCATGTTGAAGTACTGGTCCTTTATCTCTATTGAGCAGCATCCGGGGAACTCGTTGTTAGTCTTGCGCACGAGGTGTTCGAGTTCGCGTTTGCGTCGTTCGAAACGGTCGCGGTCGTGGTCGCGTACGATGTAGGTCAGCACGGTTTCCTCTACCGAACCCTTTATGCCGATAAGGTGGTAGAATCCTTCATATCCCTCGGTATGTTCGGGTGTCTCCCAGCGGGGCAGCATTAGGCTGAACTGGTTGGCGATGCGGATTGAGTTGATCATCTTATGCTTTGCCGACCCGGGGTGTACGTTGCGCCCGGTGAAAGTCACCTTTGCCGATGCGGCATTGAAGTTCTCATATTCCAGTTCGCCGATTTCTCCGCCGTCCATGGTGTAGGCCCATTCGGCTCCGAAGCGTTCCACATCGAATTTATGCGCGCCCTGGCCGATTTCCTCATCGGGGTTGAAGGCGATGCGTATCTTGCCGTGTTCGATCTCGGGGTGTGCCTGTAGGTAGGCCACGGCTGAGATTATTTCTGCTATTCCACCTTTGTCATCGGCTCCGAGCAGCGTGGTGCCGTCGGTTACTATGAGGTCTTGGCCTACGTAGTGGAGGAGTTCCGGGAATTCCGCCGGGTCAAGCACTATGGCCTGCTCGGCGTTCAGGGTGATGGGGTTGCCGTCGTAGTTCTCCACTATGCGGGGCTTTACGTTGTGTCCCGACATGTCGGGGGAGGTGTCAAGATGGGCTATGAATCCTATAGTGGGAACCTCGCGCGAGGTGTTTGCCGGGAGGGTGGCCATCAGATAGCCGTTCTCGTCAAGCGAGATTTCCTCAAGGCCCATTTCGCGGAGTTCCTTTTCCAGCGCCTGGGCGAACTTGTACTGGCCGGGGGTGGAAGGGGTTAGGTTTGTGAGTTCGTCGCTCTGTGTGTCGAATTTCACATAGCGTAGAAATCGGTCTGTAACGTTCATGGTGTCAGTGTTATGTTTCCGC
Source organism: uncultured Muribaculaceae bacterium (assembly GCA_910584735.1). Classification (GTDB taxonomy): domain Bacteria; phylum Bacteroidota; class Bacteroidia; order Bacteroidales; family Muribaculaceae; genus UBA7173. The sequence continues at coordinate 21,207 of CAJUBM010000007.1, read as the reverse complement.
AAAGTTAGCGGTTTTGTTTTAACCCCGCAAAATGTTCTTCGGCATAATGGGGAATTCCGGCTGGTTGGTTGCCCCGCCGAGGGCTTCCGGCGGTTATCTGAGGCGCGCCGTATTGGCCGGGGATCCTACTACCCAAAGCCTGTCGCCGGGCAGCAGAGGTGTTTTTGCGGGATGGTCGATGTAGGCTTCTCCGCGTTGGAGGGCCACTACGTGGGTCTCATACATGCGGCGCACATCGGCCGTGGCCAAAGTCTGGCCGATGAGCGGGGAGGTACGGGACAGTACCACCGATGCCAGCCGGAAGTCTGCCGGTGCGCCGCTTTGGGTCTCGGGCTGAGGCTCGGATTCGATGATGGGGAGTACTGCCGCAATCTGCTCGTCAGTGCCGATCACCCCTATGGTATCACCGGGGAATATACGGGTGTCACCCGCCGGGACGGTGATGGTCCGCGGACCGCGCTGTACCATCACCACGTCCACTCCGTAACGCGGACGCAGGCCCGTGTTACGCAGTTTGTCGCCCACGAAGGGGCATCCGTACCCTACGTGTATGTGGGCCAGATGCAGGTCGCTTATGAGGTTGTTGTTCATCCCTGTGCGGCGTAGTTCGCGTTCGTTGAGGTTGTCAAGGAAGCGTGTCTCGATGTTGCGTAGCTGGGTGTTTAGGCGCCTTGACAGCAGCATTAGGAGTATTATGAGGCATCCCAGGCCTATGAGTACGCCCACACGCATGGAATAGGCATGTGACAGCACCCATACAATGAATCCCAAGGCTATGATCAGTCGGAACACCATCATCACGATGCGTGGCACTTTCAGTTGCGCGTCCGACAAAGTGTTGTTGTCAGAACTGTCTGTCCGTTTGCGTGGACGTGCCGGCGGGAGACATAGGGCCAACAGGAACGGAGCCATACACATAAGTGTGAGGACTGACCATAGCAGGCGGCTCCATGACGGGAGTGCTTCCTCAAGGAATGGCAACAGATAGTTGGTGGAGGTTAGCGAGATGGCTATAAGGATGATGGAGTAGAGCGTAACGCGCCACAGGTAGCGCCGGGCCAAAGACAGCCATGCCGCAGATGTGCCGGCCGACTGTGCCTGTGAGGCTTCGCGCCCGTAGCGGTCGATAAGGAAATGCAGGCGTTTTGGCAGATGCCGTTCCACGAATCGATAGAACGGGTCGGCCATGCGTATGAAATATGGGGTGGTGAAGGTGGTTATCACCGACACGGCCACTACGATAGGGTAGATTTCGGTATCCAACACCCCGAGACTCATGCCGAGAGAAGCTATGATGAACGCGAACTCACCAATCTGCGTCAGGGAGAAGCCCGACTCTATGGCAACACGCAGGCTCTGGCCTGTGAGCAGCATGCCGAATGAGCCGAATATTATCATGCCGATGATAACTACGGCAGAGAGTATCAGTATCGGCCACCAGTATTGCACTATCACCTGCGGCTGCACCATCATGCCTACAGATATGAAGAACACGGAGCCGAACAGGTCTTTCACCGGCATCGTAACATTCTCTATGCGTTCGGCATAGCTCGTGCCGGCAAGGATGGATCCCATGACGAACGCGCCGAGAGCCATCGAGAAGCCGCAGAGAACGGAGAATACGGCCATTGACAGGCACAGACCCATCGATACCACAAGGAGTGTCTCGTTGTTGAGGAAGCGGCGTGTCTTGTTGAGGAAGGTGGGGAGCAGGTACACCCCCACGAGGAACCATATAACCAAGAAGAACACCAGTTTGCTGACACTCAGCAGCATCTCGCCCCCCGCTACGCTTTTGTTGATGGCTATGGAGGAGAGAACAACCATCATCACCACCGCGAAGAGGTCTTCCACGATAAGCACGGCGAACACCATTGAGGCAAACTTTTTCTGCCGCAGGTTCATATCGGTGAACGCCTTGATTATGATGGTGGTGGAGGACATTGACAGCATCCCTCCGAGGAACAGGGAGTTGATTGACGTGAATCCCAACAGATGCCCGATGGCGAAGCCGGTACCCATCATCCCCAGCACTATGATTAGCGCCGTCACCACTGCCGAGCCACCTGTGTTTACCAGTTTCTTGAAACTGAACTCAAGTCCGAGTGAGAATAGCAGCACTATTATACCTATCTGCGCCCAAAACTCTATGTTGGCCTCCGTAGTTACCGAGGGTAGTGGTTCGAAATGCGGGCTGGCCAGAAAGCCGGCCACGATATAACCCAGTACTACGGGCTGCTTTATCCACTTGAATAGCAAGGTTACAAAGGCGCCAAGCAGCAGGATGAACGCCAAATCTGAAATAAGACCTTCAATATCGGGCATCAGTGTCGGAGTAGTGTTTCGTTGTTGGGTAATAGGTATGGGGCTTCGGAGATTTCAGAAGCGTTAATGTTCGGAGAGATAGTTATATGTGGGGCAGACCCTGCTATATGGTCTGTTATCCTAAGATTGATTCAACGGCGATGCGTTCGTCAGGTGAGGCGTTCTGGTCGGCCCGTTCCGGGACGATTGTGGCCCAGTTGCGTCCAAGCCAGTAGAGGTCGGTCTCGGGGTCGTCAGGTTCAAGGTTTATCTGTTTTCCGGTAAGGAGATAGAACGGTTTTCCGTGGGGGTCGGTGTATGAGGCGTATTCCTCTGTCCAGTAGCTCCGGGCCGAGCGCACTGTCTTGGCGCCTTCTATTTTTACCTTGGCCGGGAAGTTGACGTTGAGACACACCCCCTGTGGCAGTCCTTTTTCAAGCACGGCGGCAGTAATCTGCTTGATGAACCGTTCACATTCCGAGAAGTCGGCCTGCATGGAGTGGTGGAGCAGGGAGTAGCCGACCGACGGGATGCCTACCATGCAACCCTCGAACACGGCACCCATGGTGCCTGAGTATATCACGGAGTTGCCGGCATTGGAGCCGTGGTTTATCCCGGAAAGAATCATGTCGGGTCGGCGTGGCACGATATGGTGCATGGCCAGCTTTATGCAGTCTACAGGGGTGCCGGTAACGGACATCACCTTGGCACCGTCATATTCCGGGTGTTCCTGTATGCGCAGCGGGGCGTTCACGGTGATTGCCGAGGACTGCCCGGAACGGGGTTCCGCCGGGGCAACCACCCATACTTCGGCCATATCTTTCACCCATTCCACGAGTTTGTGGATACCCGGGGCTCTCACCCCGTCATCGTTGCTTATGAGGATAAGCGGCTTTGCCATATAGCTGTCGGTTTTTCTGTTTTTTATTTGTTTCGGCGTGGACGCCTTATATTCTTTCTTCCTTTTTGCAAAATTAGTGGCTGTATATAACAGCCGGAGTGGTCAGAGTCATCTACCGTATTCGTTATAGCTCGTCTCCGAAAATATTGTCAATAATAGTGTTGACAACCTCGTTGAATTTATCTTTTTTGACGAATTGACCTCTGCGGCTTATGATGTCGTTGAGAGTAAAGTAGGCAATGAAATGTGTTACAAAATAAGATTTCTTCTCCATCCCACCGAAACCACCGATAATGTCATCGGCATTAATTTCGATGGTATATTCCGGGTGGATGTTCTTGGATGAAACCAGAACGGCATAAAACATCCCGTCCTCGGCTTGCTGCAATTCATCTACGGACACCACCAAGGCAGGATGGATGCGTTCCACACCGTCAAGAAATCGGAAAGAGACTTCTACAATCTCCCGTTGATGCACTGAACTTACAGCCATTTCTTCATCGGCTCTATCCCTTTTGCAGAGGTGTTGTGAAGAAATTCTCTGCTGTCGATAAGGTCGCAAGATGGAGTGGCAGCGAATTCCGCAGGGACTCGTTCATAGTCTTTCGCAATGATAATGGCAAGACGTTCGTCAGATATTGACGAATATACCTTATCTGTTTTTTTCCTCGGACGTGCCATCGCAAAATAATTTAGTAAATACTGCTACCTTTCGATAACTCTCGCTACAAAGTTAGCCATAAAGTTACTAAGTACAAAATTATAACGCCATGAAAATGGCTAATGTTCTAAAATATAGGATTCGAGTACGGGATTCCTTTTTTCGCTTCTGTATTTTGGCGCTCTATGGCGGTTGGTTGTGCAGTTATCAACAAAAGGTGTGATTTATCAACAAAAAGGGTTAAAAGGAAGTTATGGTGGGAGACGGTGTGAAAAATAATGGGTTACTTTGCGTTGACAAATTTAGGACCAACTTTTTATGGGTAGAATCATCGCTATAGCCAACCAGAAAGGTGGCGTTGGAAAAACCACTACTACTATAAATCTTGCGGCCTCGCTGGCCATGCAGGGGAAGAAGGTGCTTATCATTGATGCGGATCCCCAGGCAAATGCCACATCGGGTTACGGGATTGATCCCCGGCAGATGCAGTCATCGATATATGAGTGTCTTGTGGATGATTATCCGCTTGACGGCTCGCAGGTGCAGACCTGTGTGGAGGGGCTTGACCTCATAGGCTCGCGTATAGACCTGGCCGGGGCGGAACTCGAACTGATAAACAAGTCGGAACGCGAGCGCACTTTGAAGCGGCTTTTGGAGCCTGTGGCAGGGAAATACGACTATATCCTTATCGACTGCTCCCCTTCGCTGGGTCTTATAACGGTCAACGCCCTGACTGCGGCTCACTCGGTGATAATCCCTGTGCAGGCAGAATATTTTGCTCTGGAGGGTATCAGCAAGTTGCTCAACACTATACGTATCATAAAGCAAAAGCTGAACCCGGGATTGGAGATAGAGGGCTTTCTGCTGACGATGTATGACGCTCGTCTGCGTCTGGCTAACCAGATTTACGAGGAACTGAAGAGCCATTTCGGCGATATGGTGTTCAACACCGTTATCCCCCGCAACATCCGTCTGTCGGAAGCTCCGTCACACGGGCTGCCCGCCATTCTTTACGATCCCGAATCGCGTGGCGCCACCTCGCATGTGATGCTTGCCAAGGAGATAATCTCTCGCAAATAAAGCATTTCCCTATGGCGCTGACGCCATACACAGTCAAATTCACCTCTCAACCCTCATAGATAAACTAAAGCATATGGCTTTGCATAGAAACGCTCTTGGCCGCGGCCTGGACTCGCTGATACCGATGGACGATGTGCCTGCACGTGGCTCGTCGGCGATAAACAATATACCTCTTGACAAGATAACGCCAAACCCTGAGCAGCCGCGTACAACCTTTGACGAGGAGGCTCTTGACGAGCTTGCGACCTCTATACGCGAGTTGGGAATTATCCAGCCCCTGTCGCTGCGTAAGACCGGCCCCGACACTTATCAGATTATTGCCGGTGAGCGTCGTTTCCGCGCCGCCCAGAAAGCGGGTCTTGATTCGGTGCCTGCCTACATACGCACGGCCAATGACTCGGAGCTTACCGAGATGGCGCTGATAGAGAACATACAGCGTGAGGATTTGAACGCCATCGAAATCGCGCTTACGTTCAAGAAGCTGATTGACCAGTACAATCTCACGCAGGAGCGCCTTTCCGAGCGTGTAGGCAAGAAACGTGCCACCGTGGCTAATTTCCTCAGGTTGCTGAAACTTCCGGCGGAAGTGCAGCTCGGCCTGCGCGACAAACGTGTGGATATGGGGCATGCCCGTGCGCTGTTAGGGCTGGACGACCCCCAGGCCCAGTTGAAAATCTACAAGCTAATCCTAAAGGATGGTCTGTCGGTACGCCGGGTGGAGGAGCTTGTGAAGGAGGTGCAGCAGGGTGGTTCGCTTCAGGAAGCGAAAAATAAAAGTGAGAACAGCGCCGGAGGCAGGTCTTCGCATGATTTCGACTTGTTGAAAAAACATCTGTCGTCCGTATTCCAGACCCCTGTAAGATTCTCCTGCGACCGCTCGGGAAAGGGTAAGATAACTTTCCAATTTTCGAACGAGGAGGATTTGGCGCGCCTTATCACGATGTTTGACACCCTTAATAATTAGGTGCTCATGCAATTTTTAGAGGTGCAGCCGCGTTATCATATATTATGAATAAGGCGAATATGAGGTGCGTACGATATGTTTTTGGCATGTTGGCGGCGGTTGTGATGGCAGCCGCCTTGGCTGCCTGCGGAGGAGCCAAGCTCTCCGTAGCTGACGAGCAGTATGCCAGGGGTGAGTATTTCGAGGCACAGAAGACCTATCGGAAAGTATATAACAAGCTTACCAAGAAGGAGGAACGTCCGCAGCGCGGAGCCGTGGCCTATAAGATGGGATTGTGTTATGAGCGACTGGGAATGGCGGCCAGAGCCTCATCGGCTTTCGCCAATGCCGTGCGTTATAATTACCCTGATTCTACGGCTACATTGCTTATGGCCAAATCGCTTCATGCCGAGGGGAAATACGGGCCTGCCATAAAGGCTTATGAGGAGTATCTTCAGAAGAACCCGGCATCAAAGGAGGCCGCGAACGGTCTGGCAGGTTGCCGCTACGCTCAGAAAGCCAAGAACGAGCCGACACGTTATGTGGTAAAAAATGCCAAGCTCTTCAATTCGCGCCGTGCCGACTATGCCCCTATGTTTCTAAGTCGCGCCGAGGCTGACCAGCTTTATTTCACAACCACCAATGAAAAGGTAACCGGCGAGCGCAAGAGCGAGATTACCGGGATGAAGAAGGGGGATATATGGTTTGCAAAAAAGAACGAGAAAGGCGACTGGCAGCGCCCGGAGGCTGTGGAGGGTGAACTTAACTCTGACCTTGACGAGGGTGCCGTGTCATTTACTCCTGACGGCCAGACGATGTATCTGTCGAAAGCGCGGCGCGAGCCGAACGCGAACACAGGCGTGGAGATTTACACCTCGCAACGCTCCGATGCCAAATGGAGCGCCCCGGTGAAATTCGAGATTACCGCCGACACGGTGTCCTCATATGCCCACCCGGCAGTGTCGCCCGATGGCAACTGGCTGTATTTTACCTCTGATATGGCCGGTGGTTCGGGAGGAAAGGACATATGGCGCATAAACCTTAAGGAACGTGCCGGGTCGTTGGAGAATCTCGGCGAATTTATAAATACGGAGGGTGACGAGATGTTCCCTTACGTACTGACTGACTCGATTCTCTATTTCTCTTCGGACGGACATCCCGGCTTCGGAGGACTTGACATATTCCGCGCAACGCTTACAAAGTCGGGCGGATGGAAGGTGGAGAATATGGGGTGGCCCGTCAATTCGGCTGCCGATGATTTCGGCATAACCTTCGGAAAAGGGGAGAGCGGATTTTTTAGCTCGAACCGTGGCGACGGACGAGGATATGACCACTTATATTCCTTCGTATTGCCTGATTTGCAGATTCTTGTGTCGGGATGGGTACTTGACAAGGATGAGGAGCCGGTGCCTAACGCCGTTATCCGTATCGTGGGTAATGACGGGTCAAACCAAAAAGCCGTGGCGCGCCCCGACGGATCTTTCTCCTTCCCGCTCAAACGTGGGGTAAGTTATGTTATGCTTGCCGGCGCGAAGGGTTATCTGAATGCGCGTCAGGAGTTTACATCCGACACAGATGAGGAAGATGCCGAGTACGGCGTTGACTTCATTCTTGCGTCGATAAACAAACCCGTGGTGGTTGATAATGTGTTCTACGATTTTGACCGTGCCGATCTGCGCCCCGAGACCAAGGAGGCTCTCAACGAGATGGTGCAGATTATGAATGACAACCCTAACATCACCATAGAGATGGCCTCGCATACCGACCGTATCGGCTCGGACCAGTATAATATAGGCTTGTCGCAGCGCCGTGCGCAGTCGGTGATTGACTATCTTATTGAAAACGGTATAAAAGCCGACCGCCTCCAGGCCCAGGGGTACGGGAAGAGCCGTCCGAAGACTATAACGAAGAAGCTCGCAAGGCTTTATCCGCAGTTCAAGGAGGGTGATGTACTGACGCCTGAATATATAGAGGCTCTTTCGGAAGAGGATGCCGAGGTGGCCGATCAGATAAACCGCCGCACCGAGTTCCAGGTACTTTCTATAGATTACCGTATGTACTGACCCGCGAACGGATGCACTGACGAAAAAATGATATACCTATGACTCAGCGATTCATGACCGAGGTTGAACTGCCCGCAGGGCAGCGAGGGAGGATTCTCCACGGGGAGAAACTGTGGACCCTCGGGTCGTGTTTTGCCGACGAGATAGGGGGACGGATGGAGCGGGAGCTATTCGATGTGGAGGTGAATCCGTTCGGGCCGCTATATAATCCGCTGAGCATATTGGCCGCTATCAGACGGGTAGCCGGGAATATCCCGGTGGAGGAATCGGAGCTTTTCGAACATGGGGGTCTCTACCATTCCTTTGACTTCCATTCGCGGTTCTCTTCGACCGGCAGGGAAAAGTTGGCCCGCGACCTTTCCGCGATAATCAACCGCCTTCATGGCCAGTTGAAAGACCTGAAAGCGGTAACGCTCACCCTGGGGTCTGCAAGAGGCTTTGAGTTATGCGACTCCGGGCGCATAGTGGCGAACTGCCACAAACTACCGGCCTCGCGATTCAACCCCGTGGATATTCCTATAGAGGCTATTGAAAGGGCTGTTTCGGAGATATACGCCACATTACGCGGCTTTTCGCCAGATGTTATGCTGGTTGTCACTGTCAGCCCTATCCGGCATAAGGCTTACGGCTATCATGCCGACCGGGTGGGTAAGTCGCGGCTTTTGGTAGCCGTAGACAACTTTATAAGAAGTGTCTCGCCGCAGGGAGGAACCATCCCCGGCATAGTCTACTTTCCGGCGTATGAGATTATGGACGACGAATTGCGCGACTACAGGTTTTATGCCGCCGATATGATTCACCCTTCGGAAGTCGCCGCCGACTATATATACCAACGTTTCGGTGAAACTTTTTTCAGCGACGATACGTTTTCTTTATGCAGGGAGGCGCGCTCTCTGACCTCCCGGCTGCTACACCGACCCTTAAACGCTTCAACGGCGCACGCTACCCGTGCCGCTGCCAAGGAAGCATCAGATACCTTTGCAAAACTTCATCCTGCCCTTTCGCAAGCACTCGGCAGATTCGTTTCAAAATGCTACGAGGAATGAACCAAGAAATCAAAACCACGCCGCAGACGGTGCTTCTCACCGACAGCCGCGCACTTTCCGATCCGGAAAACACCATGTTTTTCGCCCTGGTAACTCCCATGGACGATGGTCACAGATATATACGCCAGCTTTATGAGCGCGGAGTTAGGAAGTTCGTGGTTTCGCGCCCTGCTGATGAGGAGTCGTTCCCCGGGGCAGAATTTTACCACGTTTCCGACACCCTGCAGGCTTTGCAGCAGCTTGGGGCTGAACGCCGTGAAGACTCGCACATACCTGTAATAGCAATTACCGGGAGCCGTGGCAAAACCATGGTGAAGGAACTCCTATACTCCCTGCTTCAGCCCGATTACCGCATAGCGCGTTCGCCGAGAAGTTATAACTCCCAGATCGGAGTCCCGCTGTCTTTATGGGACATAACGCCGGATTCGTCATTAGGTATTTTCGAGGCCGGAGTGTCACGCACAGGGGAGATGGATCGTCTTTCCCGTATGATAAAGCCTGATATAGTGGTTATCACCAACATATACGGCGACCATGACGAAGGCTTCCCCTCGCGCGAGGCAAAGATTGCCGAGAAGGTAAGGCTCATCCATGGTGCCCAGGTGGTGGTATATCCGGCTGATGATGATGCAGTGGCACATGCGGTGAAGTCGCAGGCCATCGGCGAGCAGAGACTTCTCGGATGGTCGCGCAAAGACCGTTCGGCTGATTTGTTCGTGTCTACCGAGAGCCGGGGAGGGGAGACCCGTGTCACCTATATGCTCCACGGACGGCAGCCACGGCGTGTGACCTTGCCGTTCACCGGTTCGTGGCAGGTGGAGAACGCTATCACCGCCCTGGCCGTGATGCTGCTGCTCGATGTGCCTTCGCAGACACTCACCCAGCGTATGGCAACGCTTCACCCCGTAGGTACGCGCTTGCAGGTGAGCGAGGGTATAAACCGCTGTCTGATAGTCCGCGATGACTATACATGCGATTTCCATTCGTTGTTGCCGGCTCTTGACTTCATGGCTCGCCGGCAGACTGCGGGCCTGAAAATGACCGTGGTTCTCAGCGACATCGCGCATGACGGCATGTCGGCCCAAGAGGCTTACGGTGAGATTGCTCGGCTTCTCCGCTTCCGTGGCGTGAAACGTCTGCTGGCCGGAGGACCTGAGATTTCGGCCCATGCCCATCTGTTCGAGGGGTTGGACTGTAGGTTCTTCCCTACAGTCGGAGATATGTATAAGGCGATGACTACCAGCGATTTTGCTTCTGAGCTTATTCTTATCAAAGGTACACCCGCCGATGTGTTCGATAATTTCGCACGTCAGTTGGAGGCCCGTACCCATGAGACCGTGCTGGAGGTGAATCTTGATGCGCTGGTGCATAACTACAATTTCTTCCGTTCCCATCTGAAACCCTCCACGGGCATCGTGGCTATGGTTAAGGCTTCGGGCTATGGTGCCGGTTCGTATGAACTGGCGAAGTCGCTGCAGGCTCATGGTGCCGCTTATCTCGCTGTGGCCGTGCTTGACGAGGGGGTAGACTTGCGTCAGGCTGGCATAACGATGCCTATAATGGTGCTGAATCCCAAGGTGTTGAATTATCCGCAGTTGTTCGATAACCGTTTGGAGCCGGAGGTGTTTGATTTCGATATTCTCGCGGAGATTATCGATGCCGCCATGAAAGCCGGTGTAAAGGGTTACCCTGTGCATCTGAAACTTGACACGGGTATGCACCGCCTCGGTTTCCGGGAAGAGGATCTTGACCGCGTTATAGAGATTATACAGAACCAGGACGCGATACGTGTATGCTCTGTGTTCTCGCATCTTGCCACGGCCGACTGCCTTGACATGGACCAGTACACCGAGGCCCAACTCCAGCTTTTTGAACGTTGTTCCAAGAAGATACAGGCAGCATTCCCTTACCGTGTACTGCGCCACATACTCAATACTGCGGGAATCCTGCGCTATCCCGAATACCAATATGACCTGGTGCGTCTCGGAATCGGCCTCTACGGCATCCCCGTGCTTAACAACGGTATGGAGGAAGGGCTGCGCCCGGTGTCAACACTCCGTTCGGTAATAATAGCCCTTAAGAGCTATCCGGCCGGCACTGCCATAGGTTACGGCCGACGCGGGGTGCTTGAGCGTGACAGCCTTGTGGCTACCGTGCCTGTCGGATATGCCGACGGCGTGAACCGACATATGGGTGGAGGCCGCTGCTCTTTCATGGTGAACGGCACTCTTTGTCCCACTGTGGGGAGCATATGCATGGATGTGTGCATGGTGGATGTAACCGATGCGCAGCTTCCCGCGATAGGTGACCCCGTTGTGATTTTCGGTCCGGAAAACCCTGTCACCACTCTTGCCGAGCAGCTTGACACTATCCCGTATGAGATTCTGACCTCGGTAAGTCCGCGCGTAAGGCGCCTATATTATCGGGAATCCTGACATATAAGTAACTGTTCAAAATTATTTTATACTAACAGGTCTGACTATTTCAATGTTTCTCCGGCAAAATTTTTGAATCTTTTCTTCTCTTCATCAGTCGTGTAGCTCGCTACACTCCTTCTTTATCGAGAAAAATCTTCTAAAAATTTTCCTCGGACAAACATTAAAATAATTTCGACCAGTTACTTAGCTTTATAAAACTGTTGCTTACAAAAGTGATTTTAAGAATGTTTACCCGCCGTCTGGCGGCTGTATTGTCGGTTATGGCGCTTGCTGTCTTTGCAGCAGGCGCCATGCCCGTTGTCAGTCTGCTTACGGTCGATGCCGGTGAGCAGATTTACGAGCTTGAAGGGCATACGGCGTTGCGAATCAACGATTCCTCGACCGGGCGCGATGTCACTGTGAGTTGGGGAGTGTTTGATTTTAATTCACCCAACTTTCTCTATCGTTTCACCAAGGGGGAGACAGACTATATGTGCGTTGCTTTCCCTACAGGATCTGTGCTGCATGAGTATGCTGTGACCGGCCGCCGAGTGACCGAGCAGGTGCTTGACCTGGATTCGGCGCAGACAGAGCGGCTGGTACGGCTGGTGGAGGAGAATCTGCGGCCTGAGAATGTCACATATCGATACAATTATGTGAAAGATAATTGCTCGTTGCGTCCTTTGGCTATGATTGAGGCTGCCGTTGGTGACACGCTCCGTCTCACCCCTCCCGGATATTTTGAATACGGATATTCGGGCATAAATGAGGGTGGGGCACATGCGGAAGAAACTACTTTCCGAAAGGAGATGTCGCGCTATCATTCTAATTATCCGTGGTACCAGTTCGGTATAGACCTTGCCCTTGGAAGCGGATTGGACTATGCTATTATGCCGAGGGAGAGAGCATACGCCCCCCTCTATCTTCATGATCTGTTGTCGTCTGCCTGCACAGTCGGCGGAAAAAAACTCGTTACGGTCGAAAATGTGCTTGTGCCGGGAGTGGAGGGAGGCACAAGTCTGCCTCCTACTCCGTGGTACGCCACACCATTGGCTGTAGCGGTGTATGTCCTGCTTGTTACGCTGGCGGTTTCGGTGGCAGATTTACGACGTCGTAGAATCAGCCGCTGGTTCGATTCGGTGTTCTACGGGGTGCTTTTCCTGGCCGGAAGCCTGCTCACATTCTTGATATTCGTAAGCACCCACGAGGCCACGTCGCCAAATTGGCTATATCTTTGGTTGAACCCTTTGTGCGTCATTCCTGTTGTTTTCGAGTGGATAAAAAGTTGCAGACGTGTGGTTTATTGCTATCAATTTTGTAACTTTGCGGCGTTGGTTGTGCTTCTTGCATGCCACCGATTTCTCGGGCAGGTGTTTAATGTTGCCTTCCCGATACTGATAGTGTGTGATTTAATTCGTTCCATCACATATATTTACGTCTATCGAACCGCTTTTCGGAAGAATAATTTGCGAAAAGCCGGAGTTAAAACTTCGTAGAGGTGCAGAACAGATCCAATAAGAAATTTACCGGTTCGTTGGCAGCGGCGCTTGTCGCGGCCTTCTCCATTATGTCGGTACAGGGCGCACAATCGGTGACCCGGCGTCCGGCATTGGTGGTGGGTATAATGGTTGACGGCCTGTCGATGGACTATGTGGAACTGCTGCGCGACCAGTTCGGGCAGAACGGCTTTCGGCGCCTGTTGGAAAACGGCCTTACCGTCAACGACCTGGATTATGGAACGTGGGTGGATAATACCGCTGCCACGGCCATCGTTTTCACCGGCGCTTCGCCGGAGATAAACGGAATCCCCGCCTCCACGATATATGACAGGGATACGCGCCGTGCGCGCCCGGTGTTTTTCGACTCCTCCATAATCGGTAATTTCACTGACGAGACCCTTTCGCCGGGCGCCCTGGCATCCTCCACCATCACAGACGAGCTACGTATTGATGGCGGTGGGACGGGATATGCCTATTCGATAGCTCCCGAACCTGCGCAGGCCATAATAATGGCGGGACACGCCGGGAACAGCGCTTTTTGGATAAATGACGCTACCGGCAAGTGGGCCACCACTACGTTTTACAAGGATTTGCCCGCACCCCCTCAGGAAGCCAACCACCGTTACCCTCTGGAACGGCGTCTCGATACACTCCAGTGGGTGCCGTCGCTGCCTGTAGACCGTTTTCCGGATCTTCCTCCGCATAAGAAGCTCTATCCTTTTAGAAATATATTCCAAAGAGGGGATGCAAACCGTTTCAGGGCTTATAAGAATTCCCCTGTAGTCAATTCTGACGTAACGGCTCTTGCCTCCGAATATATACGTCTGTTGCAGTTGGGCACGCACCAGTCTACCGACATGTTGTCGTTAGGGCTGTCAGTGCAGCCGTTCATGTACGGCCGTGATCCGGATGCCCGTATAGAGTTGATGGACGGCTATCTGCGTCTTGACCGCGACCTGGCAAAACTCTTCGATGCTATTGACCGTCAGGGACCCGGCATGGATCGAACGGTGGTGTTCGTGGCGGGTACGCCGCTCACACGCCGCCAGCGCCGTGACGATGAGAAATGGGCGCTTCCTTTCGGAGAGTTTTCTTCGAGGAAGGCCGTGTCGTTGCTGAATATGTACCTGATGGCGCTTTATGGCAACGGCGACTGGGTGTCGGGCTATCACGACGGTCAGATTTTCCTGAATCATAAGTTGATAAAGGAGCGAGGCAAAGACCTCGGCGAGTTCCGTGGCGAATCGGCACGTTTCCTTACCCGCATGGCCGGGGTACACCGGGCCTGGACTGTCGATGATGTGCTTGACCGTCGCGCGACCGATAATCCCGATGCGGCACGCCGCAACACATTTGTAGGTACCGCCGGGGATGTGTTCATCTCTATTGCGCCGGGATGGCAGGCGAATGATGATGACAGCGACACTGAACGTCCCAGTACTATAGTCCGTGCGGGCGCGCCTACCGCCCCTGCCTTCATACTCGTGCCGGGAGCCACGCCCCGGACTATCGAATCGCCGGTAGACGCACGTGTGATAGCACCTACCGTAGCCGGCATACTGCGTATCAGGGCGCCTAACGGGGCTGCCCTCCCGCGTCTCCGCCCTTGATTGGAGCGGATGCGGGGCTAATGCCTACGGATAAACGAAACTTAAAACTATCACTCATCACTATAAAATATAATGTCCTTTACGAGTTTTTTGAGCAAGATTTTCGGTAACAAGTCGCAGCGCGACCTCAAGGAAATCAAGCCTGTAATTGATAAGATAAATGCCATTGGTCCCACACTCAAGGACCTTACGACAGATGAACTTCGCGCCAAGATTGACGAGGTACGTGCCGATATAGCGTCAGCTGTCAAGGCCGACGAGGATGCCGCCAAGGAGCTTCGCGAAAAGATTGAAGAATTGCCGTTTGACCAGCGGCAGCCCCTTTGGGATGACATTGACAAGCACGAGAAGAATGTGCTTGACATAATAGAGACTAAACTTGACGAACATCTCCCCGTGGTGTTTGCCACCATGCGTGAGACCGCCGCACGTTTTGCCGCCAATGAGACTGTCACCGTCACAGCCACGGAGCTTGACCGCGAACTGGCCGCACAGGGACGCGATTTTGTTACTATAGAGGGTGACAAGGCTATATGGAAGAACAAATGGCTTGCCGGCGGCAACGAGATAACATGGGACATGGTGCATTACGATGTGCAGCTTATCGGCGGCGTCGTTCTCCATTCGGGTAAGATTGCAGAGATGGCTACAGGTGAGGGTAAGACCCTTGTGGCTACGCTTCCGGTGTTCCTCCGCTCACTTTCGAAGAAAGGTGTGCATGTGGTGACGGTCAACGACTACCTGTCAAAGCGTGACTCCGAATGGATGGGGCCGCTCTATATGTTCCACGGTTCCACGGTTGACTGCATCGACAAGCACCGACCGAACACCCCTGCCCGCCGCCGCGCATATGAGTGCGATATAACATTCGGTACGAATAACGAATTCGGTTTCGACTACCTGCGCGACAATATGGCTATGGCTCCCGAGGATATGGTGCAGCGCAAGCATTATTATGCCATTGTCGACGAGGTTGACTCTGTGCTTATCGATGATGCACGTACTCCGCTGATTATCTCCGGGCCTGTGCCGAAGGGGGAGAACCAGATGTTCAACGAGTACAAGCACAATGTAGAGAAGGTGTTCCAGGCACAGAAGAGCCTTGTCACCAAGATTCTCGCCGAAGCAAAACAGAAAATCAAGTCGGAGGACAAGGAGGTTCGCAAAGAAGGGGAATTGCTGCTGTTTCGCGCTTTCAAGGGGCTGCCCAAGTATGGCCCGCTGATTAAGTTCCTTTCCGAGGAGGGTATGAAGAACGCCCTCTTGAAGACCGAGGCATACTATCTCCAGGATAACTCCCGTGAGATGCCGAAGGTCACCGACCCGCTCTATTTCGTGATTGACGAGAAGAACCGTTCGGTGGAACTTACCGACAAGGGGTTCGATGTGCTTACCGACCGTAACCAGGACCCCCAGTTCTTCGTGCTTCCCGACATTGCCGGACGCCTTTCGGAACTGGAACATGTTGAAGACCTCAACGAACGCCAGCAGCTTAAGGACGAGGCAATGGCTGACTATGCCCTTAAATCGGAGCGTGTGCACACCGTCAACCAGCTTTTGAAGGCGTACACCCTCTTTGAGAAGGATAACGAGTATGTGATAGATGACGGCAAGATTAAGATTGTGGATGAGCAGACGGGTCGTATCATGGAAGGACGCCGTTACAGCGACGGTCTCCATCAGGCTATAGAGGCCAAGGAGAACGTTAAGGTAGAGGCCGCCACGCAGACTTTCGCCACAATCACACTGCAGAACTACTTCCGTATGTACCACAAGCTGGCCGGTATGACCGGTACGGCTGAGACCGAGGCAGGCGAGCTTTGGGACATCTACAAACTGGATGTGGTGACTATCCCCACCAACCGCCCTGTTGCGCGTAAGGATATGGACGACCGTGTGTATAAAACCAAGAAGGAGAAGTATGCTGCGGTTATCGAAGAAATTGAACGGCTCCGAGAGCAGGGACGTCCGGTGCTTGTCGGCACCACATCGGTGGAAATCTCCGAGCTTTTGAAGCGAATGTTGGACATGCGCCATATCCCCTGTAATGTGCTGAACGCCAAACTCCACCAGCAGGAGGCACAGGTCGTTGCCCTTGCCGGACGCCCGGGCACGGTGACTATCGCCACCAATATGGCCGGACGTGGTACGGATATAAAGCTGCCGCAGGAGGTCAAGGATGCCGGCGGCCTGGCTATTATCGGTACGGAGCGCCATGAGAGCCGCCGTGTAGACCGTCAGCTTCGAGGTCGTTCGGGACGTCAGGGCGACCCGGGTTCATCGGTGTTCTACGTTTCGTTCGAAGACCAGCTGATGCGTCTGTTCGCCACCGACCGCGTTATGAAGATGCTTGATACACTCGGCCTGAAAGAGGGCGAGATGATTGAAAGCTCTATGGTGACA
Organism: uncultured Muribaculaceae bacterium; assembly: GCA_910584735.1. Taxonomy (GTDB): domain Bacteria; phylum Bacteroidota; class Bacteroidia; order Bacteroidales; family Muribaculaceae; genus UBA7173. The sequence goes on along the minus strand of CAJUBM010000007.1, from coordinate 4,280 downwards.
CGAGCCATAGAGAACGCTCAGAAGCGCGTTGAGGAGAACAACTTCGGTATACGTAAGCGCCTGTTGGAATATGACGATGTGATGAACAAGCAGCGTACGTATATCTACAACCGACGCCATCATGCCCTGCTCGGCGAACGTGTGGGAATAGACATCGCCAACATGATGTATGACCTGGTGGAGAACCTTGTCGACACCTACGACCAGCCTACCGACTATGAGGAGATGAAGATGGAGATGATGAGGCTGCTCACAACGGAGCCTCCCTTTGACGAGGCAGCTTTTGCATCTCTTACCCGCGAGGATAAGATTTCGGCGCTCTATGACGCAGCTCAAAAGAATCTCGACCGCCGCAGCGCACGTATCATGGAGGTAGCCCAGCCTGTTGTAAAGGAATGGGTTGAGACACGCGGTGCACAGGGGCTTATCTCCGTGCCGCTGACTGACGGAAAACGTATCTTCACCTTGCGCGTGGATATAAACGATGCCTACAATTCAGGGTGTAAGAACATTGTCAAGGAGTGGCATAAGGCTGTACTGCTGGTAAGCATCGATGAGCTTTGGAAAGAGCATCTTCGCGAACTTGACGACCTGCGCCAAAGTGTTCAGAACGCCTCTTACGAACAGAAAGATCCGTTGGTGATATATAAGGTGGAGTCGTTCCATCTGTTTGAGCGCATGTTGAACAACCTGAACGCCAAGGCTCTGTCGGCCTTGATGCGCGGACAGATTTTCGTGCGCCGCGCCCCGGCGGCTTCCGATGCGTTGCTTGACAGCGAACGCCGTGCCAAACAAGATGAATTTTCCGAACCGCGCCATGAGGCGGCTATGTCTGCTGCTTATGAGGCCAAGGCTAAGGCCGAGGCCAAACCCCAGGCACAGCCTGAGCTTAAGACGGCTATGCCCGAGCGCAAGAATGATTATTCGCAGTACACCGCTTCGAAAGAGAATCTGCCGGGCGAAGCCGCCAACCGTGCTGCCGCCGCAGGTGCCGGACAGCAGCCTGCCCGTCCGCGCCCGATTACGGCCCAGCCCCGTGTAGGGCGTAATGATCCGTGTCCCTGCGGTTCCGGGAAGAAGTATAAGAACTGCCACGGACGTAACCAGTAAAGAGTCAAAACAAAACTATGTCAGATACCCTTAACGACCGCCTGCGTCGCGCTGCCGAGATGGCCCGGCAGCGCCAGCAGGGCGCCGGGTTCCCATCCCCGGAGACAGATTCCTCCCAATACGAGGCAGAGCAGCCGAGAACGTTCCGTGAGGTAGAAGTGCCGTCTGCCGCCGAAGAGACGGAGTACAGATATAATCCTGCTCCAAATGTGCCGGAGGTTGATGAGTTTTCTCCGGCTTTGCCCGGAGATCCTAAGCCGAAGAAAAAGAAGACAACTGCCATATTGGTAGGACTTGGTATCCTTCTCTTGCTTGCCGTGGGGGCTATTGTGTTACTCACTGCGAAGCATAGCAACGAGGTAGAGCAGTTGCGCCATGAACAGGAACAGCTTGAACTGGCCAACCAGCAGTTGCAGCTTGCCAATGAATATGATAACCTGAACAACGAGTTCGCGCAGTATGAGAACCAGACCTCTCTGCTTGCCAATGACTCGATAGTGCAAAAATATTCTGCGGCCCGTGCGCAGGTCGAGAAACTTCTTCAGGAGTTGAAGAATGAGAAAAATAAATCGGCCGCGCAGATTTCGAAGCTGAAAGGTGAGATTGAGACACTTAAGGGTATTCTCCGCACATATGTGGAGCAGATAAACGAGCTTAAACAGGAAAACCAGCAGCTTACCGCCGAGAATCAGGAGGTCAAGGCTCAGAACCAGCAGCTTGCCCAGACCGTGGAGCACGTGCAGGCCAGCAACCGCCAGCTTAACGAGCGTATGACCTTAGCTGAGAAACTGAATGTCACCGGTGTATCGCTCACGGCCCTTAAGAAGAACGGCAAAGTAGAGAAGAATGTTACCAAGGCCCGGCAGTTGAAAGTGTCGTTCACCGTGCCGCAGAACAATTCTACCCCTGTAGGGCAGAAGGTGTTCTATCTGCGCATCATCAACCCGGAGGGTGAGCTCCTCGGCAATTCAGGCAGTTTCAAGTTTGAAGGCTCTACGGTGGGATGCACCGCTCTGAAAGGTATCGAGTATGCCGGAGAAGAGGTTCACGACCAGTTCTATTGGAACGTCACCTCCACCCTTACCCCGGGTACCTACACTGTTGAACTGTTCACAGACGGCTACCGTCTCTGTTCACGCTCCTTCACTCTGAAGAAATAACGTAGCAGAATAGGCTGTGGCTATAAAAATGGCTGGCATGTTATTTTTAACATGTCGGCCATTTTTATGAAGTCATTTAAACTTTTTCTTCACAGCGATTTTTAGACTATTTTTAGTCAGTTTTATCCGAATTTGAGGAGAGCGATGCAGGCATCGCGACCGAAAATGAGGGTAAAAATGGCTAAAAAGAGGCAAAAAGCGCAAAAAAGAACATGTTTAAGAAAAAGTTTAAATGACTTCTATATTTAAGGAAGTATTATGTATTTGGTGTAATAAAGGCTCCCTTGATGTTGTTGTCTAAGAAAGTTTTTTTAATCAGGTCTTGAATCCTATTTTGGGTCGTGGCGCAGATTGTATTTTTTTGTATGCCTGTAATTCTGCAAGCGATTCGTTGATAAGTTCAATCTGCATCCTGGTGTCCTCGTTTACGTCATTTACATCGGCAATTACTTCTTCAATATAGTTTTCAAGTTTTTCAATCCTCTGCTCCATAACAGCAAGCATGTCTGTTTTGGGTAGTGAAAGCATTTGTCGTAGGGAAACAAAAGCTCTCATTATTCCTCGGTTTATTTCTATCGCTGTTTTAGAGTTAAGCACACTGCTGAGCATTGCGACCCCTAATTCAGTGAAGGCAAAAGGCAAATACTTTATGTTTTGTCCCCGTTCTTTGTTCAAGGTGCCAATTTGGTACCTTGAAAGTTCCTCCTTTGTTAGTTCAAACATAAAGTCTTCACCTTCAAAGCGCTCAGAATTCCTTCGTACGGCGCGTTTTAATTGTTTTGTTTCTGTACCGTACATTTCAGCAAGATCAAAATCCAGTATTACTTTGTGGTTTCTGATCTCGTAAATCTTGGAGCGGACGAGTTCGAGTTCATTCATTGTAAGGAATCTCGGTCGATATTGGATTTTTGAAAATAATTTTATGCAAAGATATTAGATATGAGGTTATAAGGGAGAGATATTGTTGCTTGTTAAAGTATTTTAACAAACAAAACTAAATTATTAGTTGTGTAACTAAATAATTAGTTTTAAATTTGCGGTGTTCGATTTGAAGAATGTTTTTACGATTATGAAAGCCGGAAGAAAAGCAAAGATACTCACGGAGAAAGAGGCGGTGATAATGAACCTGCTCTGGGCCCACGGCCCGATGTTCGTGCGCCAGATGCTGGAGTTCTATCCCGAGCCGAGGCCGCATTTCAACACGGTCTCCACGACGGTGCGTAACCTTGAAGAGAAAGGTTATGTGGCACATGAGTCGGTGGGTGCCTCGCACAGATATATGGCCGTGGCTACACCTGATGATTTTCGGGAGAAGTCTATGGCCGAGGTGGTTCGCAATTTTTTCAATAACTCCTATAAAAATGCGGTCTCGGCATTGGTGGAGGAGGAGAAGATTTCGGTTGACGAGCTTAAAGAGATAATCGAACTGATTGAATCTAAGAACCAAAACGCCGAATGATATGGGAGCCGTGGTCTCGTTCGCCGTAGCCTCGTCTATAGTGCTCGCTCTCTTGTACCTGATGTACAAGTGGCTGTTCGCCTCAGAGAAACAGCCGCGCTACAACCGTGCTGTCATATGGGGTATATACGCCCTGTCCTTTGTAGGATTGCCGCTGTGCGGTGTGGCTATGGGGTTCGCAGAATCCCTGTTCAGCAGTCGTGAGGAGCAGCCGGCCATAACGTTGGATGGTATAACCGCGAGTATTGTTGATGGTACACAGTCAGGCGGGAATCTGTTTTCGTGGGTGATAGTGCTTTATCTGTCAGGGGCTGCTTTTGCAACGGTGTTGACTGTCATAACGGCGGTAAGGCTTGCGAGGATGATACGCGGTGGGGAGCATCTGCGATGTGAGGGCTACGTACTTGTGCTTACCGCCCGTAGAGATGTGGCTCCTTTCAGTTTTGGAAGATTCATAGTTATGAACCGGGAGGATTATGGTGCCGACGGACAGATTATGGGTCAATGTAAAAAGTAGGTTGTTAAAAAGGAGAATAAATGCGAACTTTGCC
>CAJUBM010000006.1 GCA_910584735.1 uncultured Muribaculaceae bacterium | reverse complement strand
AAATATTAATATTTTAATAACAGTGGTAAGATTTTTATCGCACCACTACTAATATTTTGAAGAGAATCTACAGTTTTATTGGCTTTGTTGCGATTTAATGGGGCTGCTAATACATTAACCTCATCTTCCAATTGAGTGATTATCTGAGAGAAGATACCTAATCCGATTTGGTCTAATATATATGCATTTGACGATTTATTTTTATCACCCCGCTCAAGTTCTACAACATCCCATTCGGAACAGAAGAACGATTTCATAAACGGCCAAAAATCTCCAAGCGGGGGTGTAATTTCACCTCTGTCAATACATCCCTTGGCTCCCTCTTCTAGAGTGGTTAAGTCCACATAAGTTTCTGAGACCCGCTTGCCAAGATGTTTGATAAATTCATCTTGATTGTTTTTATAACCTCTGATTTTTGCTATCGCGGAATCGTTAAGGTTCAAATATTCCAGTGCGGTATATAACGAGGTTTTACCACAACCGTTATTACCAAGAAATATACACGAACAGGGCATACCGGCTGGTGATGAAAATGAAAGTTTCCAATTATCATCCCGTGCATATGGCGTCTCTCTTGGGGGGAATTTTCTGAAATTCTTTAGGGAAAGTTCCTTAAAACGAATATCCTTGTTTCTTGGCGTCCTAAGTTTGTGTGTATCCGTATTTGGCCTTTTAGTAGGAATATCCCCATCTTTAAGCCCTCGGAAACCGGACTCGGGGATTTTTAGGCTTCCGACACATTCCTCCGTGAGCCAATTCTTTATAATTCCCGCAGATCGATTTTTATACAAAATCGAAAAAGGATTGGTAAGACCAGCTAAAAGAGATTCTATAAGATAATCAATCATTAATGAAATTTTTCTGAATCAAAAGCCTCGGCCGTTAATTCTAAAATCTCCTTATCGGATACATCTTCGGAAATATATCTGGAATGTCCTTTCGCAAGACGTTTTACTATATCGCGCTTAGATTGCTGAGCTTGCTCTAAATCCAATCTAAAATGCCGTTCAATCAGTCTTAAAAGATTGAATAGCGGAATCATTTGATTGATTTTACTATCCTTGCCATCAACACCATTCTTTTTAAATATGTATTTATTAAGTATGTGTTGTGAGTGTGTTCGCAATCTACCCATCTTCATGTAGTGAGATGGCCAATCAAAAACACCAACAGATAATAACTTGTAGAATAACTCGGTACGATCCCTAAGGGAATTCTTGATTTTGTCAGGAAATTCGGTCAATGAACTAAGTGTAAGACCATGGATCGCCTTTGCCGTATCCTCTATGAACATCTCCATCCTATTATAATGGACCGGGAAAAAGAAAGCACGCAGAGAGGTCCTTAAAGGAGGAGACTGATTCCAATAGGTGCAGAGCGATTCAAGAACTTCGCTTTCAAGATTATTCAAAATAACGGTTTGAGACAATGTATCAGCAATCTCATAATTCGATTCCTCTACCAAAATAGTATCTTTATATCTTGATAGGGATACAGCTTTAATTATGTCAAGATAATCTATAAATTTGACATCACTTCCTTTCAAAAACAATGTCTTACCTCGACCACCCTGCTTCCCCTCCAATACAAGTCTCACAGGAAACCTATTTTCCTTACACAAGAAGGAGAAATAAACATATAGCAAATCTTCGTATTCCTTAACTGTAACAAATTTCTTCTTTTTAAGGAATCCTATCTCTTTAACAAATATTTCATCCTCAGATGTTGTAATTTTCTTGAGCAGATAAGAGGCTATGCGAGCGCATTTAATTAAAAGTTCCTCGTTTTCTCCCGCACGAAAAAATCTTCGCCAATAATCGTTACCCTCCGAATCGGTAACATTTTCATATTTTGGAATGACGATACCCCTGTCAATTCGCTCATCCATCCATTTATGTATGGAAAGCTCAAATTTATGTCTGTCTTTTGAAAAACGTTCCAAAGATGAAAACAACGAGGAGTAAGTCTCTCCAAAAGGTTCTCTACTCGACTTGTCGGGATCAGAGGAAAGAGATGCAAGCCCAACATTGAAATGTTGATTGGTAAAAATCAGAGACAACGCTTCCTCTACCGTATCACATAATCTGGTTCTGTTTATATTCAATCTCAGATAATTATCATACAGTTCCGAGGGGATAAGTCGCTGTTTAATCCTAAATGAATCTGTTATCCTATTATATAATTTGTTTGTATTTAGAGTGAATAGCTCAATATTTGACATGTAATCATGTATGATATTTGACACATGTGTCCCAAACAACCATTGTAAATCATGGAGACTTATCAAATCTCCGAGATTATTATGTTGCGGCCAAATTGTTTGAGTTATCTTCAGTATATCAGGCACATAATTTAGCGCTAACATATAATTTGCCAACAAAGCTAAACTATGGTATCTTCTTAATTTTTTTAATAAGTAAATCTGATTTAAATATGAGAACCCTGCACAGGAAAACTCCTCATTGTCCTTTTTTAAGATAATATCACTAATCTCTTTCCAAAGGGGATGCCAGTCATATTCTTTAAAAAATGTGGAATCGTTTAAATCACGCTGTGATATTATACTGGGAGCATATATTGTAAACCTACATTCCTCCGATGTAAAAAATAATCTTAATTTACAGAATTCATTGTCTTGGGTTTTCAGTTTCGATTCATTATACAGGCATGATATGGAATATACTCCGTCTGAATTTCGATTTTTCTGACTATTTGTATAAGTCAGTTTGTAGATATTCTCTTTTTCGAACTCTTCAGTTATTGAGTCCTCAAGACGTTCCTTCAAATGTTTTATGCATTTGTTTCCACTATCTCCTAACCCAATTACCATGTGTCTTTTTGCCGGGAAACGTAGTATCGGGAAAACCATGTCAATAGGTCCTCCCTCTTTAAAAATAAGGTCAGAAATATAACTGGAATATAGCGGCAGTTCGCAAAATGATACAGTATCTGTATAAATATCCTCTTCACTTAGTTTTTCTACGAATTCAAGTTTCGATTTAACCTTAGATCCGACAATTATAGGTAGAACAAATGGCTTAATACCTGTATAAGAGTAAATCTCTTTTGCAGTTTTCTCTATCGTCCCGCCATATACAAGGATATCATCAATTATTATAACTCTGAATTTCCTTGTCCTATCGGCAAAAATAAAGGGGATGGAATGTTCAGTGGCAACCTCACAGTTGTCAAGGACAAATCCTTCCGTCCTCTTTAAATAATCCAAAAGATGAGGCATCTTACGAGACATGGCAATAACAACGGTTGAAGCCTCTTCGTTGGCTTCGACCATCTGTTTAATCTTAATCTTCCATCGGTCTAACCGATTTATGAATTCTTGCTCAATGTCTGTGAGATTCGTCATTTATTTTACAAAAGTATTCATTATGGTTTTATAAGACGGTTTTCGAGTGTTAATTTATGTTGGCAGAGGATGATTTTTTAACGATCGCCATCTTTCAAAGTTTTCGCATGTTCTAAAATATGAAGACTGTAAATGTTATATCAGATGTTATTGAGAAAGGATGGCTATATCGGTTGGAGGAGGGAGGGGGGGAGGGTGGCGGTGAGGCTGAGGAGGCCAGGAAGCTGGATTAGAAGGCGGGAGGCGCGGCGCCCGGAAGCGCCAAGGCATACGCCTTCTATGCCTTCGAGGGGACCGGCGGTGACGCGTACGCGTGTACCGGCAGGGAGAGCGGGGGAGGAGGTGGTAATCTCGGCGGCGACGGAATGGCGCTCGTTCCAGACTTTCATGAAGTCATCCATCTGGCGGTCGGGGACCGTCAGATAAGGGGAGGCGGAGGTGTCAGTAGGGAGTGTATAGAATTTCAGCCTTGTGTCCCGGAATTGTTTGTAATCCATGAGTTGCTGCCAGGACGCATTTACGAATACATACGTTGAAATGGCCGGCACTACAATCTCCTTAGGACGCCGGTGTGGTTCCTTTATTGTTTTAGAAATTTTGGGGAGGAATACTGTAAATCCATGGCTTTTCAGCATTTCTTCTGCGATTAACTCGCGTCGGAAAGCCGCCATCACATACCATTGTCGCAGGTTCGAATCGTAAGGCTTGTCTGCCATGTGATAATGTCCGATAGAAGTCGGATGTATATAATCCAAGGACTTTGGATGCTGCATAAGCTCCAATTAATCAGACGTTTATGTAAAAATGTCTGATATTAATCCCTTTTATGCCATTTCTTCTTATTAAGAAATGGGGATTCTCGGTGTGTATGTCGCAATCTTGTTAAGAGCGATTGCGTCAGCTTAGATTTTTCAGCTATTACAATCTATACAATAGGTATTACATACCCTATTGTTGAGAATATTCCGATTCCGATGCAAAATTACAAAAATAAGAGTATAAAATCGGACGTGTGAGATAATGGCGATATGTTTTATAACATATTTTAACAGATGCGGTTATTTGGGCCGGGGGCCGAAGTAGCGTAGGCGGCGACGTTGCTTTTTCTTGGCAGGGGGATATTTTATGGAGTCGGTATCAAGGACGGAGACGCCGAAAAAGCCATCGCGAACCAGGACTCCGAGGGTGTCGCCTTTATGAAGGGTGTCATATCGTTTTTTCGTGATTGTAAGCGATTTCTTGCGGTTGTCGTCCAAGAGTATGTCTGTTCGATATACATAATAAGGGGCGCCACGGGTGTATACCCTCCTGCCTACACGTTTGCTATGGTAGTGGGTCTCACGGTAGAGTTTGCAGATTACGGCTTTCTCATGTATCGGCTCCTGCCGCCCCTCCACCATGAGGTTTATGAAATAAAAAAAGAATAGCAGCAATCCTGTGGAAACCGCTATGTGGGAGAGATAGTTTACCACGAATGTATGGGTGTAGGTAAGCCGTCTCCAAAGACGGTGCATGGTCAGACCCGAGACTGCCGCTATCACGAGACATATCAGTACGGGTATCCACCATTTAATTAATGTGTTGCCATACATGGCTGCGGATGCACCGTAACATATTAATGTCAAGGTGACAATAAGCCCAAGCAAGAGCGTCCTTATTACTTTTCGAGTGGTGGGGCCGGCCATAATGATGTGTAGGTTAACGGATGTAAGTGATGAATGGCATTTTGAATTGACAGTCCCCGGCCAACGGGATACCATTGCCGAGGACTGTGGATAGTTTTGCTGGGTGTGGGATGCTGGTTATTCTGCGGCAGGGCGTGCTATACCGTCTTTTTCGGCGCGTTGTGTCATGCGCTTTATGCGTTCGGCGGTCTCTGGATGTGATGAGAACATCTTAGTCATATAGCTGCTTTTGGAGCCTTGCTCCTCTTCCATTTTCTGAAATTTCTCAAAGGCCATAACCATGCCCCAGGGGTTCTTCCCGTTTGCTTTCAGGAAGTCATAGCCGAAATCATCGGCCTCTTTTTCCTGCTTCTGGGAATATTTTGCTCCGGCAAGCGACTGGCCGAGTTGGCCGAGTTGCGATTCGCTGAGGGCGGCGGCAACGCCTCCGGCTGAGGATATGCCATCTTTAAGGGCACCGGTGAGGAGTTCCTGACGGAACGCTTTCTTAGAGTGGTGTTTGGCCACATGGCCTATCTCGTGGCCGATTATGCCGAGGAGTTCGTCATCGGTCATTATATCCATCAGTGACGAAAACACGCGTACGCTGCCGTCGGGACAAGCGAAAGCATTCACATCAATAACATCGTAGACTTTGAAGTTCAAAGGTATTCCGTCGGCGGTGGTCAGCCCGGCCGTGAGTTTACGAAGGCGCACAGTGTAAGGATTGTCTTCGCCGGGAACGGGATTGTGGGTATCCATCCAGTCGACTGATTCTTTGGCGTATGAGGCCATCTGTTCATCGGTAAGAGTTGCAGCCTTCACACCTTTGGCTGCGGCGTTTACCGCTTTGCCGAGGTTGAACTGGGCCGAGACAGTAGGAGTGAATGAGAGTCCTGCGATGAACAGGACGGCATAGGATAAGAAACGTTTCATTTGCAAATAGATAGATGAATGTGGTACGTTATTTTGTATCACAAAGTTAGGCACTACCGGGAGAATATGCAAAAAAATCATTAAAATTCGTGCGATGCCTCGGTCTGGAGTTTCCGTATGGATTTTTAGGTATAAGCGTACGCGGTGCGGCAATGGCTCAGAACACGCCCCGGTCGAATGTGATTTTGTTTATTGGATTTTTTGGCGTAAATTTGTGAGATATTTTTGAAAAAAGCCCATGTTGACATATAACACGCAACAGAAACCTCTCATACTGCCTGAATATGGCAGGAACATACAGCGGATGGTTGACCATTGTCTGACGTTGGAGGACAGGGAGGAACGCACCAGATGTGCCCATGCCATAGTGGCGGCCATGGGAAGTCTTTTCCCCGAATTGCGACAGCCTGAGAACAGCCATAAGCTATGGGATCATCTGATGATTATGTCGGAATTCCGTCTGGATGTGGATACGCCTTGCGAGGTGATAGACAGGGAACAACTTTCCACGCAGCCGCAAAAGGTAGAATATACGCAAAGCCCTATGCGCTACCGCCATTACGGGCGTATAGTGCAGGAGATGGTGCGCAAGGTGGCCGAGATGGCTCCGGGGCCGGAACGTGACGAAGTGGTTTTGCTGCTGGCCAACCAGATGAAGAAGCAGATGCTTGCTGTAAACCCGGACGGGGTGGAGGATGCCCGGATATTCAAGGATCTTGCCGACATGACCAGAGGGGAGATACGTCTTACACCTGATATGCACCACCTTCATGAATTCAAGGCAGCCCCGTTGCCGACGAAAGGAAAGAAAAAGAAGAAACGCTGACAGATGCTATCTCTAACGTAGCCTATTTCCAACGGGATGTAGATTATATCAGGTAAAATGAGTTTATAGATTATGATTTCGCATAATGACATGACTGCCGTAGGACGACTTTTGAAACCCCACGGCATCAACGGCGAACTTGTTGTGATGGTTGACCGTGATATACCTCAATGGGAGGATGTCCGTTGCATATTGCTTGATATAGACGGAATCCCGGTGCCGTTTTTTATAAACTCAAGCCGTGAGAAAAGCGCTGATACTGATTTGATTAAGCTCGAAGGGGTAGAGTCGGAGAAGGAGGCTTCTCTGCTATGTGGTAAGACCGTCTATCTACTCAAATCCGATCTGGTTGCCTGTATGGAAGAGGATGGCGATTACTCCGATGGTTTCTATGCTGATGACCTCATAGGATTTTCATGCCGTACAGACGACGGGAAAATATTAGGAAAAATATCAGGCCTGGATACTTCCACCCCTAATTATTTGTTCTTAATAGAGAGCCCGGACGGAGGGGAGGTCCTCGTGCCGGCAACCGGTGAGTTTATTGTCGAAGTCGATACGGTAAAAAGAGAAGTGGTATTCTCTCTTCCTGAAGGTCTTATCGAATAGCGACTATTTATAACGATTAATATACGACAGTTTGAATATACATCATGGAATTTGACGAAACTAAAGCTGTGGAATTTATAAACAGCAGGCTTGTAGAGGCCGGCCGTACGGCTTATGATGCTGATGAGGTGCTCAACGTTATAGATATGATTTGGGACTTCTATGAGGAGAACGGTCTGCTGGATATAGAATGTACCGATGAGCCTGACGAAGATATAGAGCCTGAACTTATCGACTACGTGTGCCGTATGCTTCGTAAGGACAAGGCGGCCGCCGTGGTTGCCGATGATGTGCCGCTCATGGTAAAGGCCGAGATTGATTATGAGGATTCCCTGTTGGATTAAATTATAATAATTGGTTTATGAGGAATCTACGTAATATATGGAGATGTATGGTATTGGCAATGCTGGCCTGTGTGGCCGTATGCCCGGTTTTTTCACAATCCAAACAAGATTCCAAGACCGCCCTGGAGGAAGACCTGGCGGAACTGACCATGGAGGAAACCTTGTTACAGCCCGAAGTCCCCGCCAAACAGAAAGGCTACATTAAAAGTTATATGCTACGCGAGGCGAAGGCACTCCAAAAGATGGGTTATAAGGTGGAGACCATGCGGCAAGGTGAAGTTGTGATAGCCTCTATTCCTTGTGGCAAGCTGTTCCTTCCCAATGACACGGTTCTAATGCCGTCTGCCGCGAAAGAGCTTTCAAATTTTCTCCCATATTTCCGTACGCTGGGGAAATTCAAGGTGATTCTCGCCGTACATTCCGATGATACAGGCTCGGAATCATATCTGTACGGACTTACCGAGAAACGTGTGCTGGCTCTGTATGAATATTTCGACACCCATGCCACCCAGACCGAGACCCTCATGGGTTACCCCCTTGGACCGGCCGAACCCTTAAAGCCTAACACCTCGATTGCCAACCGCGACGGCAACCGCCGTGTGGAAATCTTCATAGTACCGGGCCCGACGCTGATAGCGGAAGCCAAGGCCAGAAGGCTATAAAGCCTGAACGCGGACAATCATTTATCTGATAGGAAACAAAAACAATAGATATAGTTTTGCAATGGCAAAAGAATTGAAAGACCTCACCAAACGTGCTGACAATTATTCGCAGTGGTATAACGATTTGGTGATTAAGGCTGATTTGGCCGAACAGTCGCCTGTGCGTGGCTGTATGATTATAAAGCCATATGGCTATGCCATATGGGAGCGTATGCAACAGACGCTGGACTCTATGTTCAAAGAGACCGGCGTCCAAAACGCCTACTTCCCTCTGTTGATACCCAAGTCTTTCCTGTGCAAGGAGGCCGAACATGTGGAAGGCTTTGCCAAAGAGTGTGCTGTTGTGACACATTACCGTCTTAAGAACGCCACGGATGGTTCCGGAGTTGTTGTCGACCCGGATGCCAAGCTGGAGGAGGAACTCATCATACGCCCTACGTCCGAGACAATAATCTGGAATACCTATAGGAACTGGATTACATCATACCGCGACCTGCCGATACTCTGCAACCAGTGGGCCAATGTAATGCGATGGGAAATGCGTACACGCATGTTCCTGCGAACCTCTGAATTCCTGTGGCAGGAGGGACATACCGCCCATGCCACACGCGAGGAGGCTGAGGCAAAGGCAAAGGAGATGCTTGAAGTCTATGCCACATTTGCAGAGAAATATCTCGGAGTGCCGGTTATACGTGGCGTGAAAAGCGCCAACGAGCGTTTCGCCGGAGCAATCGACACCTATACCATCGAGGCTATGATGCAGGACGGCAAGGCTCTCCAGTCTGGTACGAGCCACTTCCTTGGTCAGAATTTCGCCAAGGCGTTCGATGTCACATTTATAAACCGCGACAACAAGCCTGAGTACGTATGGGCCACCTCCTGGGGCGTGTCAACGCGTCTGATGGGAGCGATGATAATGTGCCATTCGGATGACAACGGTCTGGTGCTGCCTCCTCACATCGCCCCGATACACGTAGTTATCGTGCCTATATATAAGAATGATGAGCAACTCAAGGCTATAACCGAGAAAGTGCAGCCTATAGTGGATGAGTTGAAATCCATGGGTATCCGCGTGAAATACGATGATGCCGACAACCGTCGCCCCGGCTTCAAGTTCGCCGATTACGAACTCAAAGGGGTGCCTGTACGTCTCGCAATCGGTGCCCGTGACATTGAGAACGGCACAGTAGAACTTATGCGCCGCGACACTTTGGAGAAACAGGTCGAACCGATGGAAGGTATAGCAGGTTTCATAAAGGATCTTCTTGAAGAGATACAGCAGAACATCTACACCAAGGCTGCCAACCGCCGTAAGGAGATGACCCGCGAAGTCAATTCCTATGACGAGTTCAAACAGGAAATTGAAAAGGGAGGCTTCCTTATGTGCCACTGGGACGGCACTCCCGAGACAGAGGAACGTATAAAAGCCGAGACAAAGGCAACCATACGTTGCATACCTATAGATGCCCCTGAAGAAGAAGGCGTTGATATGCTCACAGGCAAGCCATCACACCGCCGTGTGATTTTTGCCCGCAATTATTAATCAATAAGTCAGTCTATATGGCCGCTATTACATCCTAAGGCCGTATAGACTGACTTATTTCTTTTATAGATGAACACATATGGAAGAGAAACTCCCTGTAATCGCTATAGTTGTACCCTGTTACAATGAGGAACAGGCATTGCCTTTTTCCGTGCCGGAACTGCTCGGAATACTTGACACGATAGCGTCAGAGGGACTGGCCTCACGGGACAGCTTCATATTGCTCTGCAACGATGGCAGTCGCGACCGCACCTGGCAGGTTATAGAAGAGATGCATCTGAAGGACAAGCGGGTAAAAGGGCTTTCTCTCGCACATAACCGTGGGCACCAATATGTGCTTCTGGCCGGACTAATGACAGCCCGCAACCGTTGCGATGCCGCCATATCCATAGACGCTGATTTGCAGGACGATCCGAAGGCGATAATCGAGATGGTGCGTCTTTTCAATCAAGGGAAGGAAATTGTATACGGCGTACGCTCCTCACGCGCATCCGACACATGGTTCAAGCGAACCACCGCCCATGCCTTTTATTCATTTCAGAACGTCATGGGGCTTGAAACAGTCTATGACCATGCCGATTATCGGTTGATGAGCCGCCGCGCCCTTGACCTGCTGGCTGATTACGGAGAATCGAATCTGTTCCTACGGGGGATAATTCCACAAATCGGACTTGATACGGCTGTCGTCAGCTATGAACGCAATCAGCGTGTAGCAGGCGAGTCAAAGTATCCGTTATCCAAGATGCTTAGTTTCTCAATTGACGGCATCACCTCGTTTTCGGCGCGACCGATGAGGTGGATTTTCATCACTGGGCTTGTATTGCTCGCCATTGCCGTGCTGGTTTCTATCTATGTATTCACCTCATATTTTTATAGCGACCATATCAGCGCCGGATGGGCATCGATAATGCTCTCCATCTGGATTCTTGGAAGCCTCATACTTATAGCTATAGGGATAGTAGGGGAGTATATCGGAAAAATCTTCACAGAGGTGAAACATCGTCCTCGTTTTGCGATTCGAGATGTCTTGTGGGACTAAATAGCCTACAGCCGTCCGGCATCCAATCATAAAAAACAGGTATGCATCAATGTTGATGCATACCTGTTTTTTATCGCTACAATAGATTATTCGAACTCGATAAGGGGATCATTGGCATTTACAACCTGGTCGTTGGCAACCAGAATCTGCTTAACGGTAAGGTCGCGTTCGGCTTCCAGGTCGTTTTCCATCTTCATAGCCTCGTAAACCAACATTACTTGACCCTTTTTCACCTTGTCGCCGGGCTTGATGTTGATTTCCACGATACGGCCACCCATAGGGGCGCGGAAGACCTCGCCGGTGATTTCAACAGTAGCCGGGGCGGATGCTTCTGCTTTCGGAGCGGCTTTTGCCTCGCTCTTGGGAGCCTTTGCGCCGGCTTCTTCCTCACGGCGGTTGCGAAGGAACTTGTTGGCAACATTGGGAAGGAGTTCGAGCAGCAGTTCCTCTTCGGTATTCGAAGCCAGGGGTACACCAAGTTCTTCTACCACAGGGTTGCCCGGTTTCTTATAGGAGGAAACATCGTAGGCTTTTTCGGTGGCATCCCCGGTAATTTTCTCACGGAAAGCGGGGTCTACAGGCACGGGGGTATGGCCGTATTCACCTTTCACAAGAGAGATGAACTGGTTGTTCGACTGGGTGTAGTCGGGATTGCCTTTACGGCGGTCCATAGCGAGCAGCACGGCCTGCGAACCTACAATCTGTGAGGTAGGAGTCACCAGAGGAACCAGTCCGGCGTCACGACGCACCTTAGGAATCAGGCGCATGGCATCATCAAGCAGGTCTGATGCCTGGAGAGCCTTAAGCTGAGCCACCATGTTGGAGTACATACCGCCGGGAACCTCGGCCTCTTTTACCAGCAGGTTGGGTTTGGGGAAGCCGAAATATGCCTCGATGGCATGGCACTGTGCAAGAAGCTCGTCCTCATTTCCAGCACGGGCGGCATCAAGAGCCTTGTCGAACATAGCATCCACTTCCTTAGGCAGCTGGTCTTTCAGAGGATCGAAAGCCTTGGGGAAACGATCCTTGTTCAGGTCGAAGTCGCTCAGGCGGCGACGTACGCCCTCCAGTTTCACGCGTATCTCGCCAACCTTCTCCATATTCACGTCCACCTCTATGCCGAGTTTCTTACAGAATATGTAAACGAGTTCGATTGCAGGGGCGGCAGAACCTTCGCCAAAATACCATATATTAGTGTCAAGAATGTCTACACCGTTCAGGATAGCCATTACCGATGAGGCGAGGCCATAACCGGGAGTACAGTGGGTGTGGAAGTCTACAGGGACGTTAACAGCTTCTTTAAGCTTACGGATAATCGAGGCGGCACGTGACGGATTCACCAGGCCGGCCATATCCTTGAGGGTGATTATCTTGGCGCCGAGACGTTCCATTTCGCGGGCCTTCTCAACGAAATATTCATCGGTGAAAATCTTCTTGCTTTCCACCTTCTCTGCCTTTTTGCCGAACAGTTTGCCAAAGAAGCCTTTCTTCTCGGGCTCTTCGGCAGGTTCGTCTTTAGGATCTACCGTATAACATACGGCGGCATCGGCAATACCGCCGAGCTCGTTGATAAGACGGATGGATTCCTTTACGTTGTCTATATCGTTGAGTGCGTCAAAGATACGCATTATGTTCAGACCGTTCTTGATAGCCTCTTTATAGAAACCTTCAAGCACCGAGTTGGGATAGGGGACGTAACCGAACAGGTTGCGGCCACGCGAAAGGGCGGAGAGAAGCGATTTACCGCCGATGGCCTTCGAAATCTTGCGCAGGCGCTCCCACGGAGATTCGTCAAGATAGCGCATCACTGAGTCGGGTACCGCACCGCCCCAGACTTCCATAATATAGAACCCTGCATCCTTGTAAAGAGGGAGCAGCGGATCGATGTCTTCCTGTTTCAGACGAGTGGCGAACAGCGACTGCTGGCCGTCACGCAATGTCAAATCCCTAATTTTGAGTTTCTTCTCTTCCATGTCCAAATAGATGGGGGTGGATTTAATGTGATTAATTATGTGCTGAGAGCAGAGGCGGCAGGCATGTCGGAGGCTTTATGCCCCGTTGTCTGCAAACCACATGCAAACTTACGATTATTTTCTTAAAATTCAAAAAAATATTAATTCATTCTATCCCAATTACAGCCGGCAATAAACCATTTTGGTAGATATAACTTCCGTAATTATAAATATTTACTCTATTTTGTGTGTAGATTTAAGTGGATTGCTGTTTTTAGTAAATTTATCGTTATTAAAAATATTCCGTAACCTTGTTATAAACCATCAATATCCACTGAGACAGGATATAAATTCAAGAGGATTGTCACCTTCCGATACAGCCGATGCATGCCTTAGGGTTGTGTGGAACCGTGAAATTTCTTAATTTTGCCGTCCGAACAGATAAAACAGATATTTAGACCATATGCTTCCCATACTTACCTTCAAGCCCATCTACAAATCTGTTATATGGGGCGGCAGGCGCATAGCGGACTTCAAGGGGATTCCTCCTCAAGGAGACCGTATAGGCGAGTCATGGGAAATTTCGCCTATGCCGGGAGCGGAATCTATTGTGGCCGAAGGGCCGTACCGGGGAAAGACACTCAACCATATGACCGAACTATTTGCTCGGGAATTGTTGGGAAATAAGGTCGCAGAACGTTTTTCGGGACGTTTCCCGCTTCTGGTTAAGTTTATTGATTCCACAAACGATTTGTCGATCCAGGTGCATCCCGATGATGATATGGCTAAGCGGCATTGTTGCGCGCCATGGGGAAAGACCGAATTATGGTATGCCCTTGAATCCGCGCCCGATGCCTATCTTTATGCAGGATTCAACCATACCGCCACACCCGGCGGAGTGATGCGCTGCATGACCGAGGGCACTTTGGTTGATAAGCTTAACCGGCATAATATTTCTCCGGGTGATGTGGTACTTCTTCCGGCCGGGACGGTGCACGCTCTCGGAAAAGGATCGTTCGTAGTAGAAATACAACAGGCCAGCGATATAACTTACCGCCTTTTCGATTACGACAGACTTGACGACAACGGGAATCCGCGCCCGCTCCATATCGAAGAAGCTCTCAAGGCGATACACTACGATTCCGCGCCTGTGAAAGTGAGGAACGTAATCCCATCCCCCGGCAAAACATTGGAAGCTGCCCGGTCTGCCTGC
This sequence comes from uncultured Muribaculaceae bacterium, assembly GCA_910584735.1. GTDB lineage: Bacteria > Bacteroidota > Bacteroidia > Bacteroidales > Muribaculaceae > UBA7173. Next base: position 24,205 of record CAJUBM010000006.1, on the reverse strand, counting down.
TTCTCGGTGGATGTTATCTCTACGGCGGGCAACTATATTATGGATTTGTCGCAACGAGATTCGTTTACAATCCTGATCTCTGTGGAAGGTGATTTCAAAGTCTCTGATGCTTTGGGTGATATTACCATATTAAAAAAGGGGGAGACGCTATTGGTCCCGGCATATATGCCTGCCGTCCGAATTGACGGTGAAGGGAGGTTACTTTCCGTCTATATATGAGACACCATCTTGTCAAGGAGACGCTTAACATTATACACAACTATGGCAAACGCTGAATATGTGGAGAAAAACCGCCGATGGCTCGTTGAAAAATCGCAAGAACCGGGAGTGATGCCCCTTGAAAATGGAGTTTTCTATAAGGTCTTACGCAAGGGACGCGGCGGAGCCTCTCCCAACCGAGGCAGCGTGGTAACGGTGCATTACACCGGGCGCACAATCAACGGGAAGACGTTCGATTCAAGCCGTTCCGGCACGGCGCCCGCCTTCCGACTGCGCGACCTAATCCCCGGATGGACTATAGCCCTTACCAAGATGACACCCGGTGACCGCTGGGAGATATACATACCCGCCGCCATGGGATACGGGCGTTTCTCCCAGCCGGGAATCCCCGGCGGCTCAACTCTGATATTCGATGTAGAACTTATAGGCATGGCATAAGCGATTGTATTTACGCCTGCTAAGAATCTTATATCTTCGCACGGTAAAACCATGATCAGAATAGTGACGGGGAAAGAAAGGAATATATGAAGAAAAAGTTTGGAACAGCTTCATAATCTCTACGGAATATTTTGTACTTTTGCAGCATAATATACTACCCCACACATCTGGATTATGGAACTTTTTGAACGCCTTACAAAACGGGCTGCTGAAAACAGACGCAGCATCGTACTGCCCGAAGGTACGGAAACACGCAACCTCCAGGCCGCTGACAGAATCCTCTTTGAGAATCTCGCCGATATAATACTTATAGGGAATCCTGATGAGATAAAGACTCGTGCCTCGGAACTCGGGTTATGCAACATTGATAAGGCTCGAATCGTAGATCCGGCTGACAAGGACGTAATTGACAAATATGCTCCTCTTTTTTTCGAACTCCGTAAGAAAAAGGGCGTATCTATGGAGGATGCCCGCAGATTCACTTCCAATGAACTGTATCTCGGATGCCTGATGGTTAAAGCCGGCGATGCAGACGGTATGGTCTCCGGCGCCATACATACAACAGGCGATGTCTTACGGGCTGCCTTCCAGGTAATCAAAACCCGTCCCGGCATTGACACCGTTTCCGGCGCCTTCCTCATGCTGCTTCCTCCCGACTCTCCTTTCGGCGAAGATGGTATAATGGTGTTCGCCGACTGCGCCGTGGTTCCCGACCCCGATGCGCGGCAGCTTGCCCAGATTGCCGTATGCGCGGCAGAGACAGCCCATAACGTAGCCGGAATACACCCGCGTGTAGCCATTCTCTCTTTCTCAACCAAAGGTAGCGCCTCCCATGAAAGGGTAGACAAAGTGATAGAGGCAACCAAACTGGCACACGAGATGGCTCCCGACCTGGAGCTTGACGGCGAACTCCAAACTGATGCAGCAATCGTGCCGGTCGTAGCAGCACAGAAAGCTCCTCAAAGCCACGTGGCCGGACATGCCAATGTGTTGGTATTCCCCTCTCTGGAAGTTGGCAATATAGCATACAAACTCGTGCAGCGTCTGGCTGGAGTGGAGGCCGTAGGGCCGCTGCTGCAGGGTCTCGCCGCCCCGGTAAGCGACCTCTCGCGCGGCTGTGTGGCCACCGACATATATAAGACTATAATCATGACAGCCAACCAGGCGATTGAAGACTGATACGTGCCGTCAGAAAAATAAACAATCATATAAAAGGACATGAAAATACTCGTGTTGAATTGCGGAAGCAGTTCTGTTAAATACAAACTTATCGATACGGCCGGCGAATCAGTCCTTGCCGAAGGCGGGGTAGAGAAAATCGGTCTTCCCGACGGCTTTCTCAAATACAAGCTCTCGGATGGCTCGAAAGCGATAAAGGAACTCGGCCTGGTAGACCATAAAGGCGCGGTGAAAGCCGTTCTTGATATACTTACCGACCCGGAACTGGGTTGCCTGAAATCATATTCCGAAATCGATGCCGTAGGCCACCGTGTGGTTCATGGTGCGGAGAAATTTGCCAAGAGCGTACTACTTACCGATGAGGTGATACAGCAGGTGAAAGACTGCTATGACCTTGCACCGCTGCATAATCCGGCAAACGTCACCGGCATAGAAGCTGTAGAAGAAATTCTTCCAGGTATAAAGCAGGTAGGCGTATTCGATACGGCCTTCCACCAGACAATGCCAGCCAAATCGTTCATGTACGCCCTGCCGTACCGCTTCTATAAGGAAGATGGTGTACGCCGTTACGGCTTCCACGGAACCAGCCACCGCTACGTGTCGCAACGCGTATGCGAGATTCTCGGTGTCGACATCAGTGAAAAGAAAATAATCACCTGCCACATCGGCAACGGCGGCTCGATAACAGCAGTATTCCATGGCAAGAGCATCGATACCTCTATGGGTCTCACACCGACCGAGGGGTTGATGATGGGAACCCGTGTTGGCGATGTGGATCCCGGCGTCCTGACCTTTATAATGAAAAAGCATAATCTCTCGGCAGACGAACTGCAAAAGATTATCAACAAGGAGAGTGGTGTGCTCGGCATATCGGAACTTTCCTCTGATATGCGCGAAATAGAAGCTGCCGTCAAAGCCGGCAACGAACGTGCATGTCTCGCTCTTGACATGTACGAGCAACGCATTATAAAGTACATCGGAGCCTACGCCGCCGAAATGGGAGGTGTAGACATCATAGTGTTTACCGGCGGAGTAGGGGAGAACCAGACCGGGCTGCGGGCAAACGTATGTGCACCCTTGAAATTCATAGGGGTGGAAATAGATAGCGAACTCAACGCCGTCACACGAGGCACGGAAACCGTAATCTCCACGCCATCATCGAAGGTATCGGTAGTCGTGGTTCCAACCGATGAGGAACTTATGATAGCCCGCGATACAGCCGCATTGGTGCGTTAACCTCATTTCAACAAACAACTGAGAGGTTGTCTAAAAATCCTTTAGGCAATCTCTCAGATTTTATCCGATTAAAAGATGGATTTGACACTCTTCGTCACCTGGACTGCCGACCCTGAACTATTCAGTATCGGACCTTTCACCGTGAGATGGTACGGACTGATGTTCGTTATCGGATTCTTCCTCGGCTACAAGATTATGGAGAGGATGTTCCGCCATGAAGGAGTCCCTGAGAAATGGCTCGGCATACTTCTAATATATGTCGCGGTTGCAACAATCGTAGGTTCAAGACTGGGCCACTGCCTCTTCTACGAATGGGATTACTTCTCAAAACATCCAATAGAGATTCTCTATACATGGCGTGGCGGCCTTGCCTCACATGGTGGTACGATAGGACTTATGATTGCCGTGATTCTCTTCTCAATCTTCACCACCAAACGAAATCCGTTCTGGACATTTGACCGCCTGGTGATACCGATTGCTCTTGTAGGAGCCCTGATCCGCATCGGAAATCTGATGAACCATGAAATCTATGGACATCCTACCGACATGCCATGGGCTTTCCGTTTCGTAGTGAATACCAACGAATGGATGGCCGGAGCACAGCCGATTTTCTCCCAACCGTCCCATCCTACACAGATTTATGAAGCGCTATGCTATCTCGCACTTTTCGGTCTTCTGATGTGGATGTATTGGAAGAAGAACGCAGGCGAACGCCCCGGACTGATTTTCGGCGTATTCTTCATATGGCTCTTTACCGGACGTTTCCTCATAGAATTCATCAAAAACCCACAGGAAGCATTTGAGATAGGTATGACCCTCAACATGGGTCAACGGTTATCCATCCCGTTCATCCTGTTGGGGATAGGGTTCGTAATATACTCATTCATCCACAAACCGTTCCATATCGAGTATCCCAACAAATTCCCGCCGGAAAATAAACCCGCCTATAAAATCGACTAAACAAGGTGAATCCCGAAAGCCATCATCTGCTTTTGGGATTCACCTTGTTTAAATACGTTAAAAAACAACAAAAACAATCCATATTTGCAAGCTCTAATTGGATTATTCGGGAAATATCCATAACTTTGCAAAGTTTAGCACCTATGGATGCGCACTTTGAGAGCAAAGTCTGCCGCCATGCTATATAAACCAGGGGATGACCGGTTTTGACAGCGTGTAGAAGTGGTGTGTAAGCATGCAGAGCAACAATGTCTACGCTCTATAATCTGGGGCATTGCAAATTTAAATGGCGAAAACAACTACGCTCTCGCTGCCTAACCGAAGCTCAGTAAGTTAGCTTTATCCGCGCCACAGTGGCGCGGACGAGACATCATCCGATTGTCCTTTTTCCGAGACTAATCGACCCGGTGGTGCAGTTAAATCGGGAATAGGAGGCTCATAGCTCCGACAAGCCTCCGAAATCTTAGGAGATAAGCGCACGGTTGGTCGTTTCTTGCCTGCCGTACGACGAAAACCAAATAGAGACTAAGCATGTAGAAAGCTCATTAGTTCCACGTTTGGACGAGGGTTCAAACCCCTCCATCTCCACTTTATTTAGTTCTTTGCCTTAGCAAAGCGCTAAAGCGATTACCGAATAAATCGGAAAATTCGAGACAAACCTCGGAACTATCAAGTAGTTCCGAGGTTTTATTATGTTCTAATCCTTTTTTAATACGCCTAACTTTTTGGGGCAGTTCAGATGTAATATGAATCTTTGTGGTTTGAATGAAAAATTATTCTCCGATTATGGTGGCGATGATTTTGCGAGAACCGCCATAATTTCGGAACTCACAAAGATAAACGCCTTGCCAAGTGCCGAGGTTCAAGCTGCCGTTTGTAATCGGAATAGTCAGTGATGATCCGACAATTACCGATTTGGCGTGGGCCGGCATATCATCAAGGCCTTCTTCTGTATGAAGATAATAGGGGGCGTTCTCAGGAACAAGCCTGTCGAAGATTGACGATAAATCGTGACGCACATCTGGGTCGGCATTTTCATTCAATGCCAATGCCGCTGATGTATGCTTGATTAGGAGGTTTAGCAATCCTTTCTGTGGCAACGTGGGCAACCTCCTGATAATTTCGTCCGTAACCAGATGGATTCCACGTGGCATAGGTCGTATTGAAAACTCAGTCTGTTCAATCATGATGATGGTGGTTCGGGTGGAGGAAGCAATCGGGTTGGTGAGAGTTGAAAACACCGATTGACTGGAGAAAAGCATGTATCGTGGTCGAGCCGACAAACTTCATGCCACGTTTGCGAAGGTCTGCTGATAAAGCGTCTGAAATCGGCGAAGTAGTAGATACATGGTCTATTACCGGTTCTGTGGGACAGAAACCGGAAAGATAAGCATCGAAAGAACCGAATTCATCCTGTATGGCTTTAAATACAGCGGTGTTTGTGACAACCGCTTTTATTTTGGCGCGATTACGAATTATGCCAGGATGCGACATAAGTTCTTGGATCTTTGCATCATCGTAAGCGAGGATTTTGTCTCGGTCAAATCCATCGAAGGACTCTCGGAAAGATTCCCGTTTGTTGAGTATACACTCCCATGACAATCCGGCCTGGAAACTCTCCAGAATCAGCATCTCCAACAATAGGGCCTCATCATGCACAGGGCGCCCCCATTCCTCATCGTGGTATTTCACATAAAGAGGATTCTTCGGATTTGCCCAAAAACACCGTGGTTTAGTTGTGCCTATAGATTTCATTTGTCTCTGACTTTATTGACATTGCAGGATTCAATGGCTCTTGGTCAAGAAGTTGAAGAGACTTGACCATGTGGAGGGTTCCCTGTTTGTATTTTTGAAAGTGAGGAGATGTGATATGAGCTTTGTAGGCATTTTGCGAGGCATATATCTCCAATATAGTGATGTGACAGGAATCCTCTTTTGATGCTGTCGGATACATGGCGAGACCCCCCGGCTCTGTCATCATTGATACCTCTCCGACTTCAAGCGCAAGTGGAAGATATTCGTCAAGATATTCCGGAACTACCTCTATGACAGAGTAACGGATAATCCCGTCCTCTGCCATTGGAAGTTTGTCACATTGTGCCTGTGCATTGATATTCATCATTATCATCAAGATACAAGCTATTGAAAGGATGATTCTCGCCGCAGATTTCACGCAAAGATTATTTGGCATATCCAATCGGATTGTTCATTACCGGCATCTGTAGCGGGTTCAGCCCAAGCAGTTCGGATATGCCTTTGACATCCATAGTAGCACGGGGCACGGTTGCGAGCCCTTCGGACTCACAGGCGAGATTCAGGTTCTCACAGGCTATGCCTATATCCACGAGAGTCATAGCCTTGGCCTGTTCGCCTTGCGGAAGATTAGTCATATCGGCAACGAAAACAACCGAGTATGGGGCATCATTTACAAAATCTTGTGAGAACTCCGGTGTGCCGGCTATAATATCACGATGGTCACCCTCTTTTACAAGGGCAAGGGAGTGTGATGCCGGGAGATACTTCCAAACACCGTTCTTGCCAAACACGAATATATGAATTTCCTGCCAGTTGCGTGCCGTAGGGTTGCTACGGTTGGCTGGGACATCAAATCTTGACGGCTCGGCATCGGGACGATTCACACCCGCCGTCATCCAAAGCAGTTGGCCAAGCGTTGAGTCGCTTACATCTTTCGCCGGGTCGAATTCTCTTACACTATGGCGGCTTGCCACCACTTCATTCATCGGCCTGCCACCTGTGAAGGAGGGCGCCGGGAGTTTCTTTTCCTGTGCTGTCATGACTAAAGTTGTTGTTATTACTGATACAGTAACACATAGCCGCATGAAACAGTTTGTGATCCCCATATACTTTTATTTCAATGATTTGCCGTCATAAAAAGCGTTGCCCACTCTCTTGCCGAGCACGATGTAACCGTTATGGACGGGATCGAATGTGATGAGACGCATCTTTTCTACATCGGGTTTGCCGTCCTCTGCGAGATATTCATCCCTGCAGATGATGTTGACAATCTCAGCTATTATATAATATCCTGTCTCGGATTCATTTAGCTTATCCTTGATTCGACATTCCATCGTCATTGGGAAACAGTCGAATACTGGAGCGTCGACATTCTCCGCTTTCTCAGATTTCCAACCTGCCTTCTCAATCTTATTATGTTCTGTCTTTCCGCTTACGATGCCGACATAATCGGAGGCTACAAGAGTATCGGCGGTGGCAAATGCAACGGTGAATTCGCCGCAGCGGTTGAGATTCTCTGTTGTAGCGTGGTTGCCCATCGAAATCATAATCTCGCCCATGTCCCATTGGCCGGCCCACGCGGCGTTCATTGCGTTCGGTGTGCCGTCGCCATTGTATGTGCCGATAATCAATACCGGCTGTGGAAGCAGCCATGCTTTTGGTTTGAAACTCTTCATATTTTTCGGAAATTTATGTCTTTGTGAAATTTTTCTTTGTATACTTTGGCCTAGCGGTATCATACTCCGTATTGAAGATACCGGACATTATCGAATTCCGTAATCACGATATACGTTTCACATCGCAAAGGTAACGAAAAAATCTTTTTTTCGTATCTTTGCATCTATGAATGCATACAGAGCCGATTCCGGATTTATAATAGATGGGAAAGCGCCAAAGACAGAGGCTTTTTCCGATTTGCGGCTGATTGCCGAGTCTGGAAACGGATGGTGTCGCGTCTACCGTTGTATCCATCACGGGCGAAGGGTGGCATTGAAGGTTCTAAAATCGGAGTATGCCGCAACCCCCGTATTCATCGAACTGCTGCGCAAGGAATATGAACTTGTCAAGGATCTCAACCATCCCTGTATCGCTAAAGTTTATTCGTTAGAAGAGGTGCCGGGCATCGGTACAGCCATCATGATGGAATATGTTGACGGCCTTCCTCTTGATGTTTACTCTGCGAGGCATCCCGAACTTTCGAAAGCAGACATTCGGAAGATAGTCAACGACCTCGGCTCCGCGCTCGACTATATACATGCCAGACGCATAATCCATCGTGACATCAAGCCTTCCAATATTCTTGCAGGCAATGGCTTCGTGAAGCTGATAGACTTCGGGCTGGGGCATCACCCTGAGTTTACCGATTATGGCTATCCTGCAGGGACACCCGCTTACACGCCCGATGAACCGGCCACATCCTTATCTGACATATATTCTTTCGGTGTGACTCTTCGCGAATGTTTCGGAGGCAGATGGAAAAAACTTGACCGGGCAATAGCTAAAGCTGTCAATGAAAAATCCGACATGCGCCCTCAAAGTTGTGCGGAATTGGCGCATATGCTCGATACACCGGCTTCGACATGGAAGTTCAAAGCTATTTTCGCAACCGTTATAGTATTGCTCGCGCTCGCTGTAGGAGGTGGGATATTCTCTCTATTGAGAAATGGGGTGGGGGAAGATTCCGGGACTGCAGAATCTACGCTTCCAACAGGCACAGCAACGCTGGATAAGAAGAAACAGATTACCGACTCTACAGGTACCATATCGGAGGACTCTCCATCTGTCATTCCTTCACAAGTCAGAAACTCTGTAATAGAGAATCGAGAAACCGGGATAAACGAAGATTTATCAGCTTTGCCGATAGAGGAGGCTGTATATCGAGTCAGCCTGGAGGCCGCCCGGAAACGTTTTGAGGGGCAGCTGGCACTTTGGGACACTCTTTCATGCCCCCGGTCGCGTCAGTTGGCGGAAGTGGGGCATTGGCGATGCCTGGTCTGACAGCGGAAAGAAAGCAATGAAGTCCTCTCTTTTCGTGTTTAAACCAATCGTTAATAGACGCCGGGAGGAGGATAACGGCAGAAACTTATTCATTAAAAAAACATTTTTTCGCTATGACAAAACTGCGAGTTAATCATCTCAATCCTCCCTGCAGCTATCTGATAGTCAAGATAGTTTTTTGGTCGGCAATTGTTTGTTCCCTCCTCGGGATTCTATTCTTGTATACAGGCCACCCGATTGCAACCAAAACCTGTGTATGTGCCATATCTTTGGCCTATTTCGCAATGCTCTACTTGATTAGTAAAGCAATGCCGGCTACCGGTATTTCCGGATTTGAAATCGGATGGTTATGGGTCATCGGTCTGGGCGTTCTATCTCTCCCGGTAAGCCTTGTTGCCACCTCTGGGAGCTTGGTTTATGTGGGCAAAGCTATTGGTCTAGCTTGGACTTTTAGCTGCATAATGCTCGGCTTTAATATAAAAAAATATTATTCTGGGAATCTTGGCATTTTAGGCAAAACGATAGCATATCCGTCTTTAATTTTGGGCGGTTTGGAACTTATAAGTGTTCTTGCTTACGGCTTTTCCCGCATCATCTACGAGGATATAAATTTGTATATTAAGTATGTGCATTTATATCTTGCGTACGCATCCGTCAGTGTAATCATAGCTGTTGCTTCGGGACTGGTATTGTTTTATGCATCATTAGTGGTGGGGCTGAAGCTTATGAATCCGAAGAATGTAGTCCCGGTAGTTGAAGAATCAGAGTGTGCCGAAAGAGTTGACGAGGCCATCCCCGAGGAGGCCGCCATATAACGTGCTATTGTGTTGGTAACATTAGAGTTCTTGACAATGGTAACTTCAATGTGGCGCCGGACCTCCGGGACGGCAGGCCAGCAGAAGAGGTTCGGCGCCACTACCAAGTTACCTCAGATAATTAATTTGTGGTTGGGAGGCGTTCGATTTTGGAGATGCCGGATTGGAGGGCGCCGGAGTAGGCACCGAGGTTGGCATCGCGGCGACGGCAGTTCTCGGCGAAAAAGGGACGTCCCACAGCCAGTCCCCGGATTTCCAGAACATCATCTTTGAGAAGTTTCACATTGTGGGCTGAGCGCACTATAAACTGAAAGGGGACATTCATCTTTTCCAACTCTACCGTCTTTGAGCTTCCCCATTCCAGACGCAGACGTGTGCCCGGCATTACGCTGTCAATGGCAATAACACCGTTATCGTAAAACCCCGAGCCTATAGGCAAGGGGGGCGTACCCTCATAGTGCCGCACAAATGAATACCATTCACCATTGCCCGTATATTTCGACAAAAGACTGAGCGTGGAATAGGACGGCGATGTGTTCGATGACACATATCCCCAGATACGTTTGAGGGTCGATGCGCTTATTATGCGTGTGGTGCGATGCCGAATGTCGGCGCTAAGTAGTTCGAAATCAGTGGGCGTGACGGGGATGCTTCCGAAAACAGCCTCAACGGCTTTGCGAAGCGACTTTATTTGTGATTCCTCGGTTTTCATAGAATACAAAATTACTCTTTGCACTGATATTAAGCCTCGGCCGCAGGGTTAAAATGCATTAATTTGAACTGACTTGGACTTCTTCATAAACCGAACTATACCAGTGGCCATCCTCCATCAGGGAGTCCATCCTTATGCGTCCTTTCCTTACATAATATTTGACAACGACAGGTTCATGCGCCACTGTCCCCCATGTCCGCTTAAAAGACTCTGCTTGATGACGGTATTCCTCATCGCTGTGTTCATCGCCATATTTGCGGATAGTAGCCGCCGCTCCCTCTATCATTGTATTGAAAAATGGAGAATCGGGACTAATCCTGCTGATGAGCCACTTTTCAACATCCTTTTTGGCAAGCCAGCGCCAAACGCCCAAGCAACCAACCGGATAGAAAGAATAAATGCCCTCTCTGCAGATATGCCTATGCATTGGGCGGCATTGCTGCCGCCAATACATAGCGTTCGCATAATTGCAGATGAGCGTTATTCGTTCTTTCTCGTGGTTGTCTTCGATAAATTGGCGATTTCGGTCTAACCTTGAAAGAAAGCTAACGCTTATCATGTTCCCATCGGCCTGACGCAGCCTCTGCCGCAGTCATACGCCCGATAGATTATCGCAAAGTTAGCCATTAATTTCGAATAATCTACTCTTGAGGGCATTTTTCTTTCTCATTTCAAGCCAATTCTTGATCTTACAAGGCAAAGTTAGGAAGGAAAATAATAAATTCTGCAAATTGAACCAAATTGAACTGGTTTTGAACTGAAATAACCTGCCGAGGCTGCCGATGTCGGAACACCCCACGCATACAAAACGGAATCCTGCAATTTGCACAGTTGAGGAATTACTGTTAATTTTGTTGCCTGACTATTTTACAATTAAAAACTTAACAATCTATGTATAACAACAATCAAAACAACTTAAACATTTCCCCAAAACTCATAAAGAGCATAATTTGGGGAGTGGCCGGTATCGTACTCGTTATCGTAGCTATGGCATTTGTGCGTCCATGGTATAACGTATGGTCACAGGAGATGGAAGGGAAGGCGGAGTTTGCCAAAGCCGAACAGAACCGTAAGATAAAAATCGAGGAGGCCAAGGCAAATCTTGAGGCCGAGAAACTAAATGCCCAGGCCGAAGTAGAGCGGGCAAAGGGTGCTGCCGAGGCTATCCGCATCGAAAACGGCAGTATAACGCCGACCTATATCCAATATCTATGGGTACGCCAGCAGGGTGACCTGAACAACAAGACCGTTATCTATGTACCCACTGAGACCAATCTCCCCATACTTGAAGCCACTCGGACACAATCAATCCAAAATCAGAATTGATTCAACGGATGGGACAAGTCCTGACGGCGGAGTTATCGGTAAAAAACTATATTGAGGAATATAGGGATGTCCAGTATTTCATCGAGTTGTGCAAACAATGCAGGAATTACGGAAACTCATGGTTATGCCCGCCATTCCAGTTCGATGCTGAGGCCCTACTGACCAAGTGGGAAAACGCGTTGATAGTACTTTGCCGATTTGATTTGCCCGCAGGAGAACACCGCATAGAATATGCCATGTCTCTCCTGCGCGAGAAACGTGCCGAGTTGGAAAAACGTTTGCTCGAACTCGAAAGACAGACAGGCGGTCTTTGCTTTGGATTCAGCGGAGAATGTCTGTGCTGCAAGACATGTGCAAGAATAATCGGAAGGCAATGTGTACATCCCGACAAGGCGCGTCCGGCACTCGAAGCATACGGTTTCAACGTGGCTAAAACGGTTAAAAATTTATTTGGAATCAAGATGGAATGGGGTAAGAACGGTATCTTGCCCCATACACTCTCAATAGTAGGCGCTCTTTTCCACAATTGCGACCAAGGAGAGATAATATTCTAAGAGGGCCTCTGAAACACCATAAAACCGATGAATCCGTCCACATGGAACCTCCCTATCGGTAAAATTGGTATAAGATACCGCGTTTTATATAAGTAGACAACCGCTGGAAATGTGCAATTTTGCAAACAGAATATTGACACTAAGCAACAGTTTCTTTATGATAAAACGTACATTATTATCTCTGCTTCTTGGCCTTGCATTAGGCACAGGCATGGCGCAGACCTCCTCCGAGCCTGCAACGGTATATTTCACTTCCGAGATAACCCCTGAATCACTCCTTGACGTATTCAAAGCACTCGGCGTGTCGCCCAAAGGGAATGTCGCAGTGAAGATTAGCACCGGGGAGTCGGAACTCAGCAACCATCTGCGTCCTGAGCTTATCGGACTTCTTGTAAAAGACGTTGACGGGACAATCGTGGAATGTAACACCGCTTACGGAGGCAATCGCTCCGATACGGAAACCCACAAACGCACAATCGAACAGCGCGGATATGGAAAGATTGCCCCGGTCGACATCATGGACGGGGAAGGGGAGATGCGCCTCCCTATGCAGGATTCAACATATTTCGCCGACAATATCGTAGGCAGCCATCTTGCCAATTACGATTTCATGATAAACCTCGCCCATTTCAAAGGGCATCAGATGGGCGGTTTCGGCGGCGTACTCAAGAATCAAAGCATAGGTGTTGCCTCCGCCAATGGCAAAGCCCTAATACACAGCGCCGGACTCTATGCCGATGTAAGCAAAGCCTTTACCACGCCCCGCAACGGACAAGACGGATTCCTTGAATCAATGGCGGGAGCAGCTCAGTCGGTACATGAATATTTCAAAGCCAAGAACGGTATTGTCTACATAAACGTTATGAACAATATGTCGGTTGATTGCGACTGTAACGGGCATCCCGACACACCACGACTGAAAGATATGGGCATCCTTGCATCGCTCGACCCTGTAGCTCTTGACCAGGCGTGTCTCGACCTCGTTTTCAACCATAATTCCACCGAAGGGGATGACAGCCACCCGCTGGTAGAGCGCATTGAAAGCCGCCATGGAACCCACACTGTGGACTACGCCGAGAAGATTGGTCTCGGCACAAAGACCTACAGACTTGTCAATATCGACCCTGAAAATCCGGGCAATACAGTAAATAACGAGGCTAAATAAAAACACATCATGTGGCATATAACAGTCAATATGACGATTGCCTTGTCACTAATAATTTCGGCTCTTGATTTATCGGGAGCCGAAATTGTTGATACGACAATGGTTCTTAACGAGGTGGTGGTTACCGGGACAAACAGCGGCGTACCGCAGAGACTGCTTCCCTATACTGTATCCGTGATAGACAACCGCCAATTGGAGGCTACCGGCCAGACGCAGGTACTTTCGGCGGTTTCGGGCATGGTGCCCAGCCTGTTTGTTTCACAACGCAGCATATTCGGGTTCGGGGTAAGCAACGGCGGAGCAGGCCATATCAAGCTCCGGGGTGTGGGCGGCGACCGCGCAAGCGGTGTCCTTATGATGGTTGACGGCCAGCCCCAGTTCGCCGGGATTTATTCGCACCATATAGCAGATTTCTACGATAAGGAATATGTGGAACGCGTAGAGGTGCTTCGCGGCCCCGGATCAGTGCTTTATGGTTCCAATGCCATGGCCGGGACAATAAACGTTATAACCAAGACAGCCGCAACAGACGGGATACACACTACCGTGCAATCACAATACGGTTCTTATAACACATGGCTTTCATCAATAACCAACACCACTCGATTCGGGAAGTTATCTTCACTTGTGTCTCTGTCCTACAACCGCACTGACGGCACGGTAGATAATTTCGATTTCAAACAGGCCGACGGTTATGCAAAAGTAGGGTATGACTTCTCCGACAAATGGCACGGGTATCTTGATTACACCCTTATGAATTTCCATGGAAACGACCCGATTTATCCGACACTGTCGAATCCGGAATCAACCGACATATATCGCCAAAGTATAACCCGTGGGGAAGCCGCAGCAACCATATCCAACAACTACAGCCTGACATCGGGTACAGCCCGCGTTTATTTTAACTACGGCAACCATTTCGTTGACGATCCGCGCCACTTCCACAGCAAGGACAACCGTCTGGGTGTGATATTATACCAGAACTTCCATCCGTGGAAGAACGCCTCAGCCACCATCGGGTTCGACTTCGATTCATATTCAGGTGAGATTCCTATGTCGGGAGGCAACCACCATACCGAGGGCTCTTTAAGTACGCTCGCCCGGAAGACTGTTGTGGAATATTCTCCGTATATCGCACTGTCGCAAATGTTTTTCAATGACATAATAAATCTGAACGGAGGCCTGCGCATGGCGAATAGTGACAAGTTCGATACGCAATGGATTCCACAATTCGGGTTTGCATTAAATCCCGGTTATGGACTGAATGTGAAAGGAAACATGGCTATGGGCTACCGCAATCCATCATTCAGAGAACTCTATCTCTACCGAATGGCAAATCCTGACTTGGAGCCCGAGAAGATGATGAACTATGAAATATCGGTAGGCAAATCATTCTCCCGATATTTTTCGGTCGAACTCACATGCTACTATAGCAAGGGGGACAATATGATACAGGTCGTTGACTCGAAAAATCAGAATACGGGGCGGTTCATAAACAAGGGCATAGAAATCTCGGCGCAGAGCCATCCATTGTATAATCTATGGCTTACAGCTACATACAGCTATCTGCACACCTCATTGTCGAATCTCACAGGCGCTCCGAAAAACCAATATTTCTTAGGAGTGGAATGGAAGCCTTGGAGATTCCTAAACATCGGTGCCGACCTTAAAGGTATCGGTGGCCTTTATGTAGCAGAAAACATCCATAATCAGGATTATGCGTTGCTAAACCTCAAGGTCACATACGACATATGCCGATATGTCTCAATCTTCACACGACTTGAAAATATAACCGATGCCGAATACCTTATAAACCGAGGGTACGATATGCCAGGCTTTACGGCTATGGGCGGATTCAAGCTGAGATTTTAATCTTCTCCGACGAATGGATGACCGCGGGTTAGATATAGCAGCCGATTATGGTGACTATGATACCGGCCATCATAAGAAGCCGACAGATATTCTTTTTGATTCTATAGTTCCTACGTAGTTCCGTGAGGCGTATCGGCTGGTTCTCAGAATCTTTCAGCGCCGACATGAACTTTCCGCCTACATATACAAATATAAGCCACCCTATAATAGTTATTCCAAGCCCCGTGTAAATCAGAATATCATCCATATCATGTAAACGAGCAGCGCGAAAACAATGTTTATTCGCGCTGCTTGAATTTCTGTTTCAATTTGCGCTCATCCCGGTTCAGGAATTTGAATATCGTACCGGGATAAATCTGATGGTGAGAGCGGTTCATCAAAGTCCGATCACTTATATTTTCTAAAAATCCATAGCGGTCTATATTCTCTTTAAAACGTTGTTCATAGTTCTTATCAAGACCATGGGATGAGACCGCATCATAAAATATAAGTCCGAGTTCGTCATTCGACATCTGAGCCTGTATCATACTTAGATAACGTGGAATCTCCGTATCGGAATCGACCTGCCCTTCCCAATTATCAATTACGAAGTTTATAAGATTGAAAACGAATCGGAAATAATAGCCCACATCATAGGCCTTATCCGCCATATAATCTTCGTAAATTTTTCCCATATATTGCTCGGCCTTTTCAAACTCTACAGTATTAAGTCTTTCCTGGGATAGGTATCGTTCAATCTCTTTACATTGCGGGGTAGACGTTTGTTTATTATAATAATTGTAGAACGCAATGAAAACATCTCTAAGACCTTTCTCCTTGCCGCCAGTCACATTGCTAATCTCAGTATTTATATTCCTCCGCACCTCATATAGCATTGCCAGCATGTTGAAGAACGTTGTTTCAAATTGTTCTCTTCGAGAGTCCTTCCTCGTTTCATCAAATTGCTTGCGTTGTTCCCTGAAGGTGATGAATAAGAACAAAGTAGTTGAAAAGGACAGACATACACCTACCGTCCCGGCAATCAGGTCGCCAATGGCATTTTTCATCTGGCTCAACAGGGCTTGTTCTGCTGAAGCGGCAGAGGATATGTTTATAACTACGAGGACGGCATATCCGATACTCAAGAATATCGCAATTATAGCGAACGCCCATGCTATTTTATAGATAAACCCCTTGCTCTCTTTCCCCTTATCCTTCTTTCTCCGGGTTTTCATCACGTATGTACGACATTAATATATGTGCCTGATGCTCTAAACTCTCAAAGGTCGGATAACCGTTCTTACCAAATTCAAGGTCATGGGTTATTTCGATATTAGTCCCCAAACCATTTAATCGAGCTACAGAGACAGTTCTCGTTTTATCACCAATCTTTAATTCAAATGCGACATCTGCACATTCTATATTTTGAAACGTGTAAAGATTACGTTTGTTTTTGCGGGCTTTTTTGATATAATCCCCCAGCCATCCAATATTGAAGTATCCTTGCGAGCCACTCTTTATAACAATGTCCGTATTGGCGGAACCCCCTGCGGAAAGATTTTGTGTGATTTTATCCAGAATTGTTTTTGAATAATCTACATTGCGCAGTATAATCTTTTTCGCATCAGAGATGTAGGTCATATTCTGGTCGAATACCTCTTGTACAAGGAATGGCTCGATACGGATTACGAAACCGCCGCTTACAATATTTCCCGTAAAGTGCTGTATAGCTTGCGAGAGCAGGGTGAAAATCCCGTTATTGCTGATCCGTTCAAGGATGAGATAGCCGAATTTTGAATTAGCCGGGATATTAATGAGAAAATAGAACGGAATCATCGGGGCATCATCTTTACCTTTGAGATATTTTAAATCCCCCGTATCCGAGTCTATTATCGGTTCTTCGGTGCCGTATTCTCCCGACTCTATAATCCCTGAGATATATCGTCCGACATTATGGTACTCAAAATTCCCTCCCGGACATTTATATATGCGGCAAATCCGTTTCTCATCATCTCCATCATATGAGGGCTGACTTTTATAAGTCTGTCTTTCCCAAGAATGGAACATACCGTCTAATATCTGAATCAGATCCTTACCATTGTCAAAATCGCATAAGGTCTCTTTCTCTAAAGGAGAGTTTCTTCGATTGATAGAAATACGGTATATACTTAAGCTATAATTTTTCATTGCCGATTGACATGTAATTACCTTATAGAATAGATGAGGGGAGAAGCTCCAAACTTATTCTGAAACGGTTTCAGGGCTTTCGATATTTACGGGGTCGTCCGCCTCCTGCTCGAGAAGAGCCTGTTCGGCGCCGGGGATTTGTTTTTTTGGTGTCAGTCCCAGCTTTTTTAGCATTTCGAACTGCGAGACGATTCCGCCACGGCCGGTGAGACGTTTTTCGGCCAGTTCGTAGGATTTTTGTAGCTTCCCGAGACCGTTGTTAATATCCGCGAACGCTTCCATGAAACCTGCCATGCGGGCATAAAGTTCGTTGCCCCGCTGCACTATCTTTTCCACATTTCGTTCCTGACGGTCATGCTGCCATAGATGATATACAAGTTTAAGGGTCATCATAAGGTTGGACGGGGTGATGATAGCAACCCGCTTGCGGAAGGCATATTCCACAATGTCGGGCTGGCAGCGTATAGCGGCCATGTAGGACGAATCGGTAGGCATGAACATCATCACCATCTCTATCGAGCCTTTTTCGGTGGAAGCATAATCCTTAAGAGCCAACTCGTCTATATGGCGTCTGACGCTGCGGGCATGGTCTGTAAGAAGTTTCTCCGCCTGTGTGGGATCCGTGTCCTGAACATCAACTGCTGCGGCATACGATGTAAGCGAAACTTTCGAGTCTATTATCACCGACCGTTCATCCGGAAGACATACAACTACATCCGGGCGCAGCTGGCGCCCGTCTTCCGCCGCCCGTGATGATTGCAGGCGGAATTCGTGGTCACGGCGCAGGCCGCTTTCTTCAAGTATATGCTCCAGCACCATCTCCCCCCAGCGTCCCTGGGCCCGCGTGTCGCCACGCAAAGCCCTGCTTAGAGAGGCGGCGTCATTGCCGATGCGCTCGGACTGTTCGCGAATCTGCGCCACCGCCTGCTGCTGTTGCTGCTGAAAGAGTTTCATGGCGGTCTCAAAAGCCCCCTGCAACTCGCGGCGACCAACTTCGGATGCCGTATGGCTCTCGCGGGTAAGACGCCCGAACTCCTCGAACTGACGTCTCACCGGCTCAAGTATTTCACCCATCTGCCGTGAGTTCTGCTCTGACAGTGAGTTCTGCCGCTCGGCAAGGGCCTGTGCCTGGATACGGCCGAGTTCGGTTTTTAGGGCATCGAAACGCTGTTGCCACAGCCTGTCGTTATGCTCGGCGTCAAGACGCGACTTTTCAAACTCCTCGCGACGTAGCGCCTCCGACTGCTCGATTTGTCGTTTCATCACCTCGGCCTGCTCCTGCGAACGTAACAACGCGCCCTGCCGTTCTGCTTCCAGCCTGGCCTTCTCGGCCTCAAGCGCTCCTATCTTGGGCAGTACAGAGCCTTTGCCTACCAGCCATCCGGCGGCAAGCCCTATTATTACACCCATCAGAGCAATAATTGCATATATCATAAATCTATCGGATATTCACTTTGAAGTTTTGTGTTAACAAAATTACGAAAACTTTGCGATATAACACGATTTTTGCGAATTTCTATGTAACTTTGCATCTTATTAGCAACATCATTGTCTCTAAGACCCTTTGGGTGTTGCCTATTCTTGTAAAACATTCACAACAGCATACGATTATGGTCGAAAACAAGGAAACCGAATTACCAAAGGATGGTAAGAGCCTTAATTTCGTTGAACAGATAGTGACCGAGGACCTTGCACAGGGGAAGAACTCGGGACGTATTCAGACACGCTTCCCGCCTGAACCTAACGGATACCTCCATATCGGCCATGCGAAAGCCATATGCATGGACTTCGGCATCGCCGAACGTTTCGGTGGAAAATGCTTCCTGCGTTTCGATGACACTAATCCTGTAAAGGAGGATGTAGAGTATGTTGACGCCATTCGCGACGATATACACTGGCTCGGTTTTGACTGGGGAGAGAACGAACGCTATGCTTCCGACTACTTCCCGCAACTCTACGACCTGGCCGTCCGCCTGATAAAGGAGGGAAAGGCATATGTAGACGACCAGACATCCGAACAGATTGCCGCCCAGAAAGGGACTCCGACACAGCCGGGACAGGACAGCCCTTACCGCAACCGTTCGGTAGAGGAGAACCTTGACCTGTTCGAACGTATGAACGCCGGTGAGTTTGACGAGGGTTCCCGTGTGTTACGCGCAAAAATCGACATGGCTTCCGACAACATGCATTTCCGCGACCCGGTAATGTACCGTATAATCAAGACGCCCCACCATCGCACCGGGACGAAATGGAATGTCTACCCGATGTATGACTTCGCCCATGGGCAGAGCGATTTCTTTGAAGGGGTAACACATTCGATATGCACATTGGAGTTCGTACCTCACCGCCCGCTCTACGACTATTTTGTTGATTTCCTTTCCGATGGCACTTACCGCCCGCGCCAGATTGAGTTCAACCGCCTGAATCTGACATACACCGTAATGTCAAAACGCAAGTTGCTGCAACTTGTGCAGGAAGGCCTGGTTGACGGATGGGACGACCCACGTATGCCGACAATATCGGCAATGCGCCGTCGCGGCTATACCACCCGTGGTGTACGTAATTTCATCGACCGTATCGGATATACGAAGATTGAAGAGGCAATGATTTCAGTATCGTTGCTCGAACATGCCGTACGTGAGGACCTTAAT
This sequence comes from uncultured Muribaculaceae bacterium, assembly GCA_910584735.1. Lineage (GTDB taxonomy): Bacteria > Bacteroidota > Bacteroidia > Bacteroidales > Muribaculaceae > UBA7173. Next base: position 4,160 of record CAJUBM010000006.1, on the reverse strand, counting down.
GCCACCGCGACACGTGCCATGGCTGTAATCAACCCTCTGAAAGTCGTTATTACGAACTTCCCGGAAGGCGTTACCGAGACCGTTGAGATGGAAAATAATCCCGAAGATCCTTGCGCCGGCACCCACGAGATGCCTTTTACCCGCGAACTTTATATAGAGCGTGACGACTTCATGGAGAATCCACCCAAGAAGTTCTTCCGTCTGGCACCCGGCTCGGAAGTTCGTCTTAAGGGAGCATATATCATCAAATGCGATGAAGTTGTAAAGGATGCCGAAGGTAATATAACAGAACTGCGCTGCACCTACGACCCCGACACCCGCAGCGGTCTTCCCGGGGCTGCGCGAAAGGTGAAAGGAACCCTCCACTGGGTTTCCGCCCCCCATGCAGTGGATGCCACGGTAAGGCTCTACGACCGTCTGTTCAAAGTGGAGAATCCCTCCGCAGAAGAGGGCGATTTCCGCGACCTTCTCAACCCCGACTCACTCAAGATTGTTGAAGGGGTAAAAGTAGAACCGTTCATTGCCAACAATTCGGAGGTAGGGGAGAAGTTCCAATTCCAGCGCATAGGGTATTTCACTCCCGATTATGACTCCAAGGAGGGGAACCTCATCTTCAACCGTACGATTGCATTGAAAGATTCTTGGGAGAAAGCCCAGAAGAAGAACTGATAAAATCTGACTTACAGTATTGGAGAACGACGAGGAATATATGAAAGACCTCTACGAACGTTTCCGTTCGGAGGTCGTGGCCGGACGCCAACCCGATTTTTACGATAAGGAAGAACTGCTCGACATCTACGATTACGCCCAGGATGAAGGGGACGTGATGGTGCAGCTATTCGTATTCCTTACGGCGGCACGGCTGTTCCCGGATGCCGATGAGTTCCTTGGGGAACGCATGGGGTTCTTCGTATCGTATATCGACAATCGTGCCGGGTTGGATATGCTGAGACGTAGCGGGCGCCCGGATACGGCATTGTGGGACGTCCTGGCTCTTGGCATAAACCACTTCCCGGACGGAAATCCTGCAGAGGACTTGGACAAACTCTTGGAACGGCACAAACACCTGGATTCGGAGTCTGTAATCAAGTTGGTAGACCTTCTGCGAGACATGAAACATACCGACTTGCTGGCTGCGAATATCGGGCGGCTGCGAGAAAAGGCCGAGGACGTACGCGGGCTACAGTTCGAGGTGGCCGAGGCTTTGCGCGATGCCGGCACAGATCTGCCTTTGGCTCGTTCACTTGCCGAAGAACTCACCGAATCGGAGCCGTTCAATATAGACAATTGGATGCTCCTGGCCAAAATAGAGCTTGCGCTTGGTCATTCGGAAGAATGTCTGTCGGCCACCGATTATGCCACGGCACTTAATCCCGACTTCAAGCCTGCAAAAGTTCTAAAGGCTTTAGCCAAAATTAACGATGACAAAGCACTCCCACAGGCTGTCGAGGAACTGCGCATGGCTGTTAATGAAGACCCTTCTGACAGTGCATCCGTACGCGGTCTCGTGGAAGGTCTTAAGCTACAGGGGAAAAATGATGATGCTGCCGGAGTTCTGATTGATTTTTGGAATCAGGATCTGAGCGGAAACGCATATGTGTTCCCCGACATAATGCGCCTAAGCCCTCAAAACGAACAGGTACAGGCCGCCTGCACACTTCTTCTTGAAAGCAACGGGCGCGATGAGGCGCGATGGGCGCGTATGGCATCCATGCTGGAGGATGAAAACCTCCTCGGACAGGCTATTTTCATGATGGAATTCTTCCATCGGGAAGTCGGACTGAAAAAGACATTGGAATACCTGCTGTCACTCTACTACCGAACACGCCGTTTTGAAGACCTGCGAAACCTGTTTGCCGCATGCTGCCACCACAACGATACAGTCTTGGATTCCTCAGACGCAAACGCCGGAATCCCTTACCGTTTCTCTCTTACGGCATTTGTGATATTTGCTGCCGCCAATTTGATGACAGGGGATTATGACACAGCCAGGTCCGTAACATCTATGATGATAGCTTCTCCGCCATCAACTTCTGATTTTGAGGATAATATACGTCTGCAAGGGATTCTGAAAATTGCCTCCGACATAGAGCGTTATGCCTCCGATCCGGCATCAATACCTGACAATTCCGATTTCGACCCGCTGAAGCCGATATAAAAAACTCATTATTCTGCGCTACTATTTCGGGTATTCAAGATACTCACAGTGATGCCGATCTGGCTGTCATAGTCCGCCATCGGATCAAGTCTTGAGACACGACATTCAAAAACCTCTTGCCAACCCATCAGCAACAAGGCATGGATGGTTCGGTTCTTTCCCTTAGGAATATACCCTAACTTATAGATGTTGTCGCCGGAATTAAAATATAGAGCCACAGCCCACGGGTCATGGCTGTTGTCAGGCTCAGGATGCATTTCCAGCACAGAGCCTATATGCAGCAGTCTCCATGCCTCATCGGCCTGCCAATATTTTCTACCGGCAATATAACACGCTGAAAAATATATTTTCTCTACCGAGGTCGGCTCCATAGGGATAGGGGAGAAGGGTGTGAGCTTTGTTTTCTAACTTTCCTTAGGCTGTCCGTGGGATATGATGTAATCTTTCACCTCCTGGAAAAGCCTTGTGGCGAATACGAACTCATTCAGAGCCTCGCTGGAGGTAGTGAATATTTTCTGTTTGTCCCCGACCCATTCACGATAGCCCTTATTGAGGAACACTATATTTTCCCCGATGCCGAGCACGGAGTTCATATCGTGGGTGTTTATTATCGTGGTGATGTTATATTCGTGGGTAATATCGTGAAGAAGTTCGTCTATAAGAATCGAGGTTTTGGGATCCAGTCCGGAGTTCGGTTCGTCACAGAACAGATAACGCGGATTAAGGGCAATAGCCCTGGCGATAGCTACACGTTTCTGCATGCCCCCCGAAATTTCCGAAGGGTATTTGTTCTCGGCACCTTGGAGGTTTACACGTTCCAGACAGAATCGCGCACGTTCAAGCTGTTCGCCACGGCTCTGCGACGTGAACATCATCAGAGGGAACATAACGTTTCCAAGCACTGTCTCAGAGTCAAAAAGTGCAGACCCTTGGAAGAGCATGCCGATTTCCTTGCGTAAATCCTTAACCTGTTTCTCGGTCATATCGAGCAGATTTCGGCCGTCATAGAGAATCTCCCCCTCTTCCGGGCGGATAAGGCCGATTATAGACTTCATCAACACGGTTTTGCCCGAGCCTGACTGACCGATAATCAGATTGGTCTTCCCGCTATAGAACTTGGCAGACACATCATGGAGTATCGTCTTGCCGTCAAAGGACTTGACTATATTCTTTACCTCAATCATTGTAGCAGGAGTTTGGTGAGAATAACGTCGAACAACAGGATAAGGATAGAACTTGAAACAACAGCGTTGGTCGATGCCTTTCCCACCTGCAAAGCTCCTCCTTTGACATAATATCCCCAGAATGAGGCCACGGATGCGATTATAAAGGCAAAAACCAGCGATTTGATAAGGCCGTACCATACATACCACTCGGTGAAATACGCCTGTATACCATAAGTATATCGCGCCACGCTTATTATATCGGTAAAGAAAGCCACGCAATATCCGCCCAGCAATGATGTGCCTATACAGAATACACCGAGAACCGGCATGAACAGCACGAAGCCCACGATTTTCGGAAGTACGAGATAATTGGTGGAGTTTACCCCCATTATATCAAGTGCGTCAATCTGTTCGGTGACCCTCATAGTCCCTATCTCTGACGCTATATTGGATCCCACCTTCCCTGCAAGAATCAGACAGAGGATGGAGTTGGAGAATTCAAGCAGCACAATATCACGCGTAGCCAGACCTACAGAGTAGGCGGGCATCAGCGGATTGGTGGTGTTGAGTTTCATCTGAATGGTACACACAGCGCCGATAAACAACGATATTATTATTACCAAAGGTATGGAATCGATACCTAATTTTGAAATCTCGGTAACTGTGCGACGCCCGAAAACACTCCATTTGTCAGGTATTGCGAAAGCACGCCTTATAAAGAGGCAGTACTTCCCAAAATGCTCAAGAGACCTGTATATTATCATGATTTTCTTAATCTCAATCTACTACTGGTGCGATAAAATCGCGTTAGTTTAGAAATCATCAAATAAAGAGAG
>CAJUBM010000005.1 GCA_910584735.1 uncultured Muribaculaceae bacterium | reverse complement strand
CTTGCCGTCCCGGAGGTCCGGCGCCACTATAAGTTACCTTTTTTGACAGACAAATCGGTGCATCAAAAAAATTTTTTGATGCACCGATTTGGTTTCTATCATATATCTATCCTCCCTTACGGGGAGATTTACAGGCTACCGGTTTATTTGCCGGCCAAGGGTGAAGGCGTGGTGTAGGTGCGGGCTGCAAGTTCCTTATCGAACATATAGAGGCCGTAACCGTTATCGCCAATCTTTTCCAAAGCGTCGATATAGCTGCGGGCGGTGTCTTCCTCCTCTACCTGCTCGTTTATGAACCACTGGAGCATGTTCTGGGTAGCGTAATCCTTCCCTTCCACTGCCAGAGCGTTCAGTCCGTTGATAAGCGCGGTAACTTTCTGCTCATGTGCATAGGTGTCTTTGAAGGCATCGATGGTCGTGGCCCATTCGGTTGCCACCTCGGCAATAGGGGCGAGGACAACCTTGCCGTCACGGGAGTTTACGTAGTTCATGAGTATCGTGGCGTGGTCCTGCTCCTCCTTGAACTGCACGGCAAACCAGTTGGCGATACCGGCAAAACCTTTCGAGGCAAAATCCATAGACATGGACAGATAAAGATATGCCGACCACAGTTCGGCGTTAATCTGCTCGTTGAGAGCCTTTTCCAATTCTTTGCTTAACATATAGGTATGTAATTTATAGTTATATTACTCATTAAAAACGATAGGCAATCCTGACGGTGGCATTAAAGCTGTTAAAATCCTTTACCAACACATAATCCGCCAAGACAGCCAGCCTTAAGGAGGGGGTCATATCCACCTCATATCCCGCCCCTAAATTCAGGCCGAAGCGCGATATACGGGAAGTAGCCTCGTCATAGGCCGGATCGTTCTTGTCGTAATGGTAGTTCCAGCTTGAATAATTCACACCTATCTGAGGATAAAAGGCCATACGGTCAGCGGAAAAAAGCAACGGATACTGCGTGTTCAGGTTAAGCATCAATGCATCCCTTCCATGGCGGCGGAACACATAATCGGCCTCCGGGGCGATACGGAACCATCTGTTAAAGCGGTAGCTGAACTCTATCCCGGCAAGAGCGGAACGATTTGACCCGCAATAGCCTACATTAAGCCCCAAGGTCTTCTCTCCCTTAAAGGAGTGTCCCTCCGCAGCGGCAGTAAATGCACCTAAACTTATAAACATTGCGCAAACCGCGCTTTTTACCCATATAGAGCCTCTCATAATAGTTGTGATGATGGAACAAAGTTAACGATTACTCACGATATATAACAACGAAAAGAGGAAAATTTCTTAACTTCGCACAATATTTCTATAAAATAATCCATGCCCGGCACAGGATGGACCTCCGACTATACGATTTTAAAGGGCCAGCAAGTTGAAACGATTCTACCACATAATCAGATTTATAGCCGTTGCCATAATTATCCTGGCGGCGGTGCTGCCCGCTATTATATATGTCGGCCTGTCACTTCCTTCGGTGCAAAGCCGGATTACCTCTCAGACCGAAAAGGAGCTATCCGCCCTTATCGACTCGCACGTAACTATCGGAAGCATAAATATCTCGCCGTTCAACCGCGTCACCCTACGCGGCATAGTAGTGGAGCCCACGCCCGGCGACACGGCCCTGAGAGTGGACCGCCTCGGAGCGGGCATAGACCTATGGGATTTGGCGATACACCGGCATATCACCATAAATTATGTGGAATTAATAGGCATGGATGCCCGCATATGGCGCGACTCCGCCGCCTCTCCTCTCAACATCGAGCCGATTATAAAGGCGCTGCAACCCAAAGAGAAGAAGAAAACGCCTGCGCGATTCAACCTTAGGATAAACACCCTGCTGATACGCTCATCGAACGCCAGCTACGATGTCCGATCCACGCCGGCAACCGACCGTTTCAATCCCGACCATGCACGTATCAGCAATCTGCGGGCCGATATACGGCTTCCTAAAATCGCAAACAACGATTTTGCCGTAGAGATAAAACGCCTCGCCCTGGACGCCGTCCCCGGATTCACCCTCTCAAATCTTCAAGGAAACTTCCATGTGGCAGACGAAGAATTAGCGGTCAACGGCCTCGCAATCGACCTCCCCAACAGCGCACTCGAATTTGAGGACATGCGGCTACCGCTGAAAGGATTAGGCTCAATTCCCGAGGCTTTACGCAATGCTCCGTTGCGCGTATCCATGAAACCCGGCAGCAGCCTCTACCTCCCCGATGTAGCCCCTCTTCTCCCGGAAGCGGCAAGAATACCGTTCCATGCCACGTTCAACACATTGGAGGCCACAGGCAACCTTGAGAACGCCACACTCACAGCCGACATAGACCTGGGTGGAGCGTCCCGCATATCAGTAACCGCCAAAGCCACCTCCATAGGGACAAAAGACCTTAAGGTTTCTGTCAGGGATCTTGAACTGGCGGCAAACGGCAGCCGTATGGCCGATTTATTGGAAGCCCACCCCGAAGGCCTCCCCCCGATGCTGCCCCAATGGCTGAGACGCGCCGGCTCTATAAACATACATGCCGACGCGACCTTTGCTGACAATAGACTGGAAAGCGATGCCCGTATTTCCACCACCCCCGGCACAGTCGTAATAAAAGGTAACGTAAGGCTATCAGACAGGGGCGTAATGGACGGCAACATAGAAGCCGCCACCGAAGGGCCGTTCATGCTTGGCGACCTATTGTCAGATGAGAGATTCGGAATTGCCGATGCATCTGTAAGCGCCGGCTTCTCAGGCAATAAAAAAAATCTGGAAGGTCACGTCACTGCCGATGTGGAGCATTTTGATTTCCGACAGCAGTCTTTCTCGGGCCTGATAGCCGACATATACTTCTCCCCGGGGACACTAAGCGGCTCCGCATCAATTGACAACCCCTCCGTAGGCTTCAACATCGAAGGGGAATTTTCCTCAGGCAAGGAAGGTGTAATAATGGCTTTGGACGGATTCGTACGGTGTCCGTCCTTCTCGATTTTCGACCCGGCCATTCCTCCTATCGGAGTAACATCAGATATTTCCATAGACCTGGCCGGAGCCGATTTCAACACCCTGGAAGGGCATGGACGCCTGCAGAAAACCCATCTCGCGCTGCCAAATGGGAAAAGCCTCGACATTGACCACATCTCCATCGAAAGCCGGATGGAAGAAAACGGCATTATGCGTACATCGCTCAATTCCGATTTCATTGACGGATTTATTCTCGGAAGGTTTGATTTCGCGCATATCCCGCAAGAGATGAAGCAGACATTCTCGCAATCATTCCCGGCAATCCTCCCATTTCCCGCAACCCTTAAAGAGGGAACTAACGACTTCCTTTTTGACTTTACGATAAAACCAACCGAACAGCTTGCCGCCACATTCAACGCCCCTGTGTCTATAGTCTACCCCTCTACCCTGCGTGGAAATTTCAACGGCGCGGAAATGACCGGTAACGTCACGTTAGACCTTCCATATCTCCGACAGGGTACGAAACTCATAGAGGCTACACGCCTTGAAGCCGATATAGCCGAAGGGGGTAGATCCACACTCTCCCTTACCACTACGGCACCCACCAAGAACGGCCCCATGACGTTCCACCTTAACTGCCGGGGGCAGGACAACGTGCTTGACACCGACATAGACTGGCGCATATCCCGCGCACGTGCCTATGAGGGAAACATCGCAGCTTCAACGAGTTTTTCGCGCCCTGTAGGAAGCATGTCACCAAATGCACGTATCGACCTGCTGCCAAGCTCACTTACTTTCAACGATTCGACCTGGACAATATCCCCCGCCATAATAGACATCACAGGGAAAGATGTGGAGATAAACGGCATAAACGTACATCACAACCACCAGTTCGTAAAAATCAACGGAGCCGTCTCCCCCGACCCCGACAAAAGGCTGACCCTCGACCTCAGCGATTTCTCCCTCGATTATCTTTTCGAGTCGCTCGGCATAGACAAAGTGATGCTCGGAGGCTCCGCTTCCGGCACATTCTACGCCTCCCGTCTCCTAAGTCCGAGCCCTGCATTGGAGACCCCGGGTCTCAGGGTAAAGGATATAAGCTACAACAAGACCGTGATGGGTGACGCCGTGGTACGCAGCACCTGGGACAATCCCCGCAAAGCCATAACCCTCAACGCCGACATCGACCGTATGGGACGCCACGCCACTGTAGACGGAGCGATATTCCCTCTGAATGACTCGTTGGATATAACATTCAACGCCGACCACACCCCGGTCGGCTTCATGGCCCCATACATGGAAGCCTTCGCATCCGACATTTCCGGCTATGCCTCGGGACGGGCGCGCATATGGGGGAATTTCAAGTATATCGACCTTGAGGGAGACGTATATGCCGACTCCCTGCGGCTTAAGGTAAACTTCACCAACACCTATTACACAGCCTCCGATTCGGTACATTTCTCACCCGGATACATCGACCTCAGCGGTATAACCATCCGTGACCCGGAAGGCCACACGGCCAATCTCAACGGCTGGGTACGCCACAAATTTTTCAAAGAGCCACGATTTAACTTCTCGCTCACCAACGCCCGTAATCTGCTTTGTTACAACGAGACCCCGAAAGAGAACCCCATATGGTACGGACGCGTCTATGGCAACGGTTCCGCATTTGTTTCCGGCGAGCCGGGGGTGGTAAACATCAACGTAGACATAGCCACAGCCCCTCGCTCAACATTCACCTTCGTACTGTCCGACCAGGAGGTGGCCGAGCAATACTCGTTCCTCACATTCCGCGACAAGAACCATATATCGGCCGAAATAGCCGATACGCTTACGCTGCGCCGCGACACTTCCATGGACCTCGTAAACCGGCTGCGGGCCATGGCCGCCGCCCACGGCGAAGAGGAAACCTCTTCCGACTATAACATCACCATACAGACCCGCATAACTCCCGAGGCCCAGATTGTATTGGTAATGGATCCGATTGGCGGAGACCGCATACGCGCCAACGGCTCCGGCCATCTGCGCATGGACTACGGTTCGGCCAACAACGACCTGAAAATGTATGGTACCTACACCCTTGACCGGGGACACTACAACTTCACCCTGCAGGATATAATAATCAAAGACTTCACCATAAAGCCGGGGAGCGAGATTTCCTTCCGTGGCGACCCGTATGCCGCCCAACTTGATATAAAGGCCGCATATTCCCTTAACGCCAACCTTTCAGACCTCGACGAATCATTTCTCCACGACAAGGACCTGAACCGCACCAACGTGCCTGTAAACGCTATAATGAACGTCAGCGGGGATATGCGCCAGCCCGAGATAGCGTTCGACCTGGAATTCCCCACCCTTAACGCCGATGTATACCGCAAAGTACGCTCCATCGTATCGACCGATGATATGATGAACCGCCAGATTATCTATCTCCTTGCCTTGAACCGGTTCTATACCCCCGACTACATGGCCTCGGCAACACGCGGCAACGAACTGGTATCTGTGGCATCATCGACTATATCATCACAGCTTTCAAACGTCTTGGGAAGCATATCCGACAACTGGACGGTGGCACCGTCGTTCCGTTCCGACAAGGGGGACTTCTCAGACGTCGAGGTCGATGTAGCCCTTTCCTCGCGGCTGCTAAACAACCGCCTGTTGTTCAACGGTAACTTCGGTTACCGCGACAAATCACTGAACGCAAACCAGTTTATCGGTGACTTCGACCTCGAATATCTCCTCAACCGGGCCGGCACACTCAGGCTAAAAGCCTATAACCGCTATAACGACCAAAACTATTACCTACGTTCGGCCCTTACGACACAAGGGGTGGGCATCGCCATTCGTAAAGACTTCGACTCGCTTACCTCGTTCTTAAAGCCTGTGATACGCTTCTTTAAGAAGAAAAAATCCGCGCCGGCGTCCGACACTGACAAAAAAGCTGCAAAAAACACCTCTCCCGCACCCATAGAGGAGACGGAAACGGAAAAAAATCCGTAACTTTGCGGCAAATATTTGCCATCATGAAAAATCTTGAAAGACTTTTAGCCGAGAAGCTCTTAAAAATCAGCGCCATACAGCTTCAGCCCGATATGCCGTTCACATGGGCATCCGGATGGAACTCCCCCATATATACCGACAACCGCAAGACCCTCTCCTATCCCGAGGTGCGTACATTCATCAAGACGGAATTATGCCGCCTGATAATGGAGAATTTCGGACAGCCCGATGCCGTTGCCGGCGTTGCTACCGGTGCCATAGCGCAGGGTGCACTCGTGGCCGACGAACTGGGTCTCCCATATGTCTACGTACGTTCCACCCCTAAAGACCATGGTCTGGAAAACCTCATTGAGGGAACGCTCAAACCCGGACAGAAGGTAATCGTAATCGAGGACCTCATCTCCACCGGCCAGAGCTCTCTAAAAGCCGCCGAAGCAATACGCATGGCCGGAGCCGAGGTGATAGGAATGGTGGCTATGTTTACCTACGGCTTCTCCCTGGCCGAGGAACGTTTCAAAAAGGCCGGCATAAAGCTTATGACCCTTTCTAACTACGAGGCAATGCTCGAAGTAGCCTTGGAGACAGGCTTTATCCGCGAAAACGACATAAAGACCCTCCAACAGTGGCGTGAGGATCCGGGCAACTGGACACCCACCTGCAATATAAAGACGATAGAATAACATCCGATATTCTACCGCATATTTCCAGACAAGTTTATAAGAAATGGCAGTATATAAGTCCAAGCCCGTAACTGTCGGCCATTCAGCCGATGAGATGTACAGCCGTCTGAGCGACCTCAGCCGCCTGCAGGGCTCGCTTGACAAGCTTCCCGCCGACCAGCGCGAGAAAATCGGCAATGTGGAATTCACTTCCGACTCCATAAAGATACAGACCCCGCAGGTCGGAGAGATAGCCTTCAAAATAATAGAGCGTGTGGAACCCGTAAAAATCGTATTCGGCACGGCCTCATCTCCCGTACCGCTGACCATGGCTCTCAATGTAGCCCCGGCCGGAGAAGCATCATCCACGGTCACCGCCGTTATCGATGTGGAGATTCCCGCCATGCTGCGTCCGCTCGTAGGCCCGCAGTTGCAGAAAGCCGCCGACCAACTCGGCTCGCTGATAGGCACATTGAACGCCTGATTCCCACACCACGATATTCTGACCACTCAGTATAATCCTCAATGTTTAGTGGCGCCGTCCGAACAGGTCAGGCGCCACTAAACATTGAGCCAAACACTTACGGAAGTGAAAATTCTAAAATCCATACTCCTTTCTGCAATCTCCGCAGCCGCCATCATGGCATTATCGGGATGTAAAAAACTGGATGACAACCGTATCCCCCCCGCGCCGGTCTATATAGCCTTCCCGACAGAAGACATGTGGCGGCTCTACGGCGTTCCGGCCACCCCTACATTCAAATATTTCATAAAAGGGAAACAAGAGCCGTCAGGATTCCCATACACAGCCCTCACCGAGACAGGCTACGGAGGGGTGTTGCTGGTAGCTGATGTACACAACCAGCCATGCGCCTTCGACCTCAGCTGCCCGGTGGAGGCGCGCCGCGATGTGCGGATAGTGGTCGACACTGAAAAATCAGACGCATACTGCCCCGTATGCCACAGCCGCTACTCCATCTATACCAACGGGGGAACACCCACTTCCGGCCCGGCGTTGGAGGACTCATACGGACTGGAACGCTATTATGTGGCCCCGGGACGGACGGGAGAATACATGGTCGTTACCAGCTGACCCCGCAGCGGAAGAACTTTACGTCCCCCGGCAAGGTTATTTATAAAGGAATAAGTCGGCATACAGCCGCAATACAACATGGAACTAAAACAGATAAAGGAACGTCTGGCCGAGCGCCACAACATACAGAAACTCAACGACATGCAGATGCGTATGTGCGCCGATGAATCGCGCCGCGCCATTCTGTTGGCACCCACCGGGTCGGGAAAGACCGTGGCTTTTGCCATCAGGCTGCTGCGTAATCTTGAATCATCAAAAGGCACGATACAGGCCGTAGTACTGGCCCCGTCACGAGAACTGGTGATACAGATTGCCGATGTGATACGTCCTGTAGCCGCCGGCCTCAAGACTGTGGCGTTCTACGGCGGACATGCCATGGCCGATGAGGAAAACTCCTTGAAAGCCACGCCCGACATCATTGTAGCCACACCCGGGCGTCTCCTCGACCATATCAGGCGCGGCAACCTGTCAGTGACCTCGGTCGGTTCCTTGGTTATTGATGAATACGACAAAATGCTCGAACTGGGATTCCTCGATGAGATGAAGCGCATCGTAACGCGTATGAAAACCCTCTCATTAGTGGTTCTCACCTCGGCTACCCCACTGTCGGAGACTCCCGAATTCATCCCTTTGAAAGGGGCTGAGATACTCGATTTTTCCGGCAAAGGTCCGGCCGGGAATCTTCAGACCGTACGCGTCACCTCCCCTACGAAAGACAAACTCGACACCCTTGATGCCCTGCTCAAAGCCCTGCCAAACGGCCGCGCTCTGGTATTCGTAAACCATCGTGATGCAGCCGAACGCGTCTACGACTACCTGAAAAACCAGGGATTCCCGGTGGGTCTATACCATGGCGGACTGGAACAGCGTGAACGTCAGTTAGCGGTAGACCTCCTCAACAACGGCACCACACCGATAGTGGTAACCACCGACCTCGGCGCCCGAGGACTTGACATAGACTCTGTCGACTACGTTATACACTACCACACTCCCCTGTCTGCTGAAAGCTGGACCCACCGCAACGGCAGAACCGCCCGAATGGGGGCTTCAGGCACGGCCTACATACTTCTCTCAGAGGAGGAAAACATCCCCGAATATGTAAGCTACGAACGTGAGTATTTCCCCAAAGGAGCATCAGATAACGGCATACGCTCCGATGTCGCCACCCTCTACATCAATGCCGGAAAGAAAGAAAAAATCTCGCGCGGTGATATCGCCGGCTACATGATGAAGGCCGGAGGTCTATCCCCCTCCGAAGTAGGCAAAATCGTAGTTACCGACCACTATTCCATCGTGGCCGTCCCCCGGCAGAAAGCCGGCAAACTGCTCGCCGTCCTGGCCGACCAAAAGCTCAAAAACACGCGTGTGCGCATCTCAATGCTAAAATAAAGATTAATAAACACGCGCTATCTCAAAACGTTGTAGCGGCTATTCAACAGAAGGGGCATGATACTGCCCCTTTCCTGTTGTCTCTTTGCCATATTGCACGGCGTTGGCGGGGCATTGGTGGTAGCAACGAAGGCACATGGCACAGTTGCCGCCCCAGACGGGGCGCCCCTCCGACATCGAGATATTCTCCATCGGACATTTACGGGAGCATATTCCACACCCCGTACATGCCTCAGTGGCTCTGAACGGCCCGGGCGACATACAGAACGTCTTAAACAGCGGATATACTATGGCCGTCTTGGCCCACGCCCATGATCCACGCACCACGTGGCTCTCAATACGCCGTCCTCCATTCAGTATTCTTTCAGCTATCCCGGCCACGACCTCGGACATACGTTCCAGCTTGTCACGCTCCACCTCCGGCGAATCGACATCGAACCCTTTCATACACACATAGGTGTTAGGCATCTGTACGGAAAATGCCGTGCAGGGCGACCACCCACGTCTCCCGATGAGGGTACGCCACCGGTCATCGGCGCGGCCGACATCATCGCCACACGTGCATACCATGAAATGTCGGGCATGTTCGGCTCCCAAGAATTTCGAACGCCTTATGAACGAGACCACTACCGGCGGAAGCCCCCAGCTGTATATCGGGAAAACCCACAGCACATCCTCCCCGGGCGCCACGGAAAACACCCGGCTACCGGGTTTTAGGAGCAATTCTCCCGAAAGCTCCACAATCTCGCCGCCGATATGGCACTGCAACTCATGCGCAACAAGACGCGAGTTGCCCGTGCCGGAAAAACAGATTATCATAGCTGCCTGATGGTGACCTGTGTAGCGCCATAGCCATATTCACGGAAAGATGCATCCTGCACGTCATGCCCTTTATAGCGGTGCTTCAACTCCTTCATAAGGGCCTGGCGCAGTACACCCTCCCCCTTGCCGTGGATGAACACGATTTTCTGTCCGTAATTATGCAGGTTGGCATCCATAACCTTGCGGAACTCATCAATCTGGCAGTTCAATATATCGGCATTAGACATGCCTGCGGTAGTGTCTATAATGGAGCCTATGTGAAGATCAACCTCCAACACCTGCGGTTTTGACGGACGTTTCACCGGCTGCCGCTCATTCCGGCGCGCGGCGCGTTCCTCCTTCTTCTGCCGCAAGGCATCCTCAAGCGAGGAGGAATCAACCACCATAGGGCGCTGAGGCACATCGTTTACCACTACATCCACCGCTATCACCTTCTCATCGAAATAACGGTTGTCGCGGAAGCAGTGGAGTTTAAAAAACTTGGTGGTGTCAAGGTGTTGCTCCACAGCCACAGGGGCTTTAAGCGCAAATTCCTTATCGCGCTTGAAGGCAACATACTGGACGGCTATACGGTCAAGCCGACCAACCTCCGTGCCGGTCATCTCACCGAGGAAAAGCTGTATATTAGGCTCTATCATCCCGGCGTAGCGCGTGGTCCACCCCTGTTCGTCGTCAGCCCGCGAGAGATAGGTGAAATACATAAAGTAATTTGAATCATTCACGAGGTATGCCTCGAAAGTAGTGGTGTTCAGATGCTTCACCTCCACAGGCATATAGGCTAACACAAGGTTTATTCGGTTACCCGTGGCCGTCTCCTCCACCTTCGGCGCCACCGGCTCTTCAGGCACCACCGTAGGCACGAACTTGCTCTGTTTCTGAGCCTGCGCCTCCTCCTTGGCTCGGCGTGTACCACCGAAAGCATCGGCGCGCACAGCCTCATCCCCGGCGGCACGTACCACGACCAGTTCCTTTATCAGTACCGGGGTCACAAACCCGTCTTCTTCCTCTACCTGGGCTATCTGCCCGTCAATCTTCACGATACGCCCCCCGCCTGTAGAACTTAGGAAGCGCACGGTATCTCCTATCTTTGCCATTGTTGTTCTTCTTTTTTACAAAATTACTTATTAACGGGGAGAATTGAGTAATTTTGCATACATTTTTTCCAAACCAGACAAATGACCGATATACGCCACATACGCATCGAAGACTACAATTATCCCCTCCCTGATGAACGCATAGCCCGCCATCCGCTTGCCGACAGGGCGGCCTGCAAACTGCTGCTACGCGACTGCCGAGGCGGAATATCGGAACATGTATTCTCCGAACTCCCCTCGCTGCTGCCGGAGGATTCCATGCTTGTCTATAACAACACCCGCGTTATAAACGCACGTCTGCGCTTCCGCAAAGGAGAGAACAACGACGGCGCCTTGATTGAAATTTTCTGCCTCGAACCCGACACCCCGGCTGATTACGCCGTGAGCTTCGCTTCGACCGGGCGGTGTTCATGGAAATGCTTTGTAGGAAACTCGAAGCGGTGGAAGGACGGCACCCTGTCTATGCCGTTGGGAATAGAGGGGGAGGCCGTAACCCTTAACGCCACGCGTCTCGGCCGCGAGGGGAACGCATCGGTAGTGGAATTTTCATGGGACAATCCTGCGGTAACTTTCTCGCAGATAATCTCAGCTGCCGGAGAGATTCCCATCCCCCCCTACCTCAACCGCTCCACAGAAGCAACCGACTCAACCGACTACCAGACAGTCTACTCCCACATAGACGGCTCCGTTGCCGCCCCCACTGCCGGACTTCACTTCACTGACGAAATTATGGCCGAAATATCGCATCGTGGCATCCCGCGCCGAGAACTCACCCTCCATGTCGGAGCCGGCACATTCCAGCCTGTAAAATCCGACGAGATAGGGGAGCATGAGATGCACAGCGAATTTATCGCCGTACCCGTTACCCTCATCCGCGAATTGGCCTCCACTACGCGCCGCATAATAGCCGTAGGCACAACCTCCGTGCGCACCCTCGAGAGCCTCTACCATGCCGGCAGACTTATCGCCACCGGGCAATGGGACGGCGAAGTGCCGCAATGGATACCCTACGAATCCTCCTCCATTCCCGACATCCCGGTAGCGTCAGCCCTCAACGCCGTTGCCGACTACGCCGAAAACCAAGGCATAGACACCTTCATGGCGCAGACCCGCATCATCATAGCCCCCGGCTACACCTACAAAGTAGTATCGGGCATGGTAACCAACTTCCACCAGCCACAATCCACCCTCCTGCTCCTCGTCTCAGCCTTCACCGGCGGCGACTGGCGCCCCATGTACGACTTCGCCCTCTCCCACGCCTTCCGCTTCCTCAGCTACGGCGACGCCTCCCTCCTCCTCTAACACACCCTCATAATAATCCGCCCCCAACTTTTCGTTTTTTGCATATGGCTACAAGTACCCAACAGAAACAGGAATTGTTCAAAGCGATATGGGCCATTGCCGAGGATCTGCGCAACTCGGTCGATGGATGGGATTTCAAGAGCTATGTTCTTGGGATACTCTTCTATCGTTTTATCTCGGAGAATATAACCAACTACGTCAACCGTATGCAGCACGAAGCCGGAGAGCGAGACTTCGATTATGCGAAATTCCCCGACGGGGAGGCCGAATCCGCCCGCGAGCCGCTTGTCAGGGAGAAAGGTTTCTTTATCCTCCCTTCGCAACTGTTCTGCAATGTCAGGACGAGAGCCAAGAGCGACCCCAACCTCAACGTCACGCTTGCCGAGATATTTAAGTCAATCGAGGCTTCGGCTATCGGAACTGACAGCGAGGATGACCTCAAAGGTCTCTTTGCCGACATTGATGTGAATTCCAACAAACTCGGAGGCACTGTCGAGAAACGCTGCGAACAGCTTACCAAGATTCTCAACAATATCGGCGGCATTGACCTCGGATGCGAATACGATGACAATCAGATCGACCTCTTCGGTGATGCCTACGAATACCTCATGGCGATGTATGCCTCCAACGCAGGCAAAAGCGGGGGTGAGTACTACACGCCCCAGGAGGTCAGCGAACTGCTTGCCCGCATCGTGAGCCATGACCGCGAATATATAAACAAGGTCTATGACCCAGCCTGCGGTTCGGGCTCTTTGCTTCTGCAGTTCGCCAAAGTTCTCGGCAAGCAGAATGTGAAGAAAGGGTTCTTCGGCCAGGAGCTTAACATCACCACCTACAACCTGTGCCGGATAAACATGTTCCTGCACAATATCAACTACGAGAATTTCGATATCCACAACGGCGACACGCTGCTCGAACCCTACCATTGGGACGATGAGCCTTTTGATGCCATCGTTTCCAATCCCCCCTACTCCACAAAGTGGGTCGGTGACGACAATCCCCTGCTGATAAACGACCCGCGATATGCACCCGCCGGAGTCCTCGCACCCAAGAGCAAGAGCGACCTCGCCTTCACGATGCATATGCTTTCATGGCTCTCAACCGAGGGTACGGCGGCCATCGTAGAGTTCCCGGGAGTGCTGTATCGCGGCGGCAAGGAGCAGAAAATACGCCAGTATCTCGTTGATAACAACTATGTTGACACAGTTATCCAACTGCCACCCAACCTTTTCTTCGGCGTCACGATAGCCACATGTATCATCGTGTTGAAGAAATCGAAGAAAGAGAACAAAACGCTCTTTATCGATGCATCCGCCCTCTTCGTGCATGAGGGCAACAAGAACAAACTCTCGCCGGAAAACATAGCGGCCATCATCGCCGAGTATGCCGACCGCAAGGTCGTACCCCACTTCTCTGCGCTCATTGATAACGCCGTCATCGCCGAGAACGGCTACAACCTATCCGTCAGCAGCTATGTCGAGGCCGAGGATACCCGCCCGCAGACCGACATTAAAGAACTGAACGCCCGCATAGCCCGCATCGTGGAGCACGAGAACCAACTCCGCGCCGAGATAGACAAAATCATCGCCGAACTTGAAGCTGAAACTATATGAGCAGACTACAGGAACTTATACAACGCCTCTGCCCCGATGGGGTAGAGTTCAAGCCACTGGGAGAAGTATCTACAATAAGACGAGGTGTTCGCGTTGTAAAGCAAGAATTGGAGGAAACGGGAGAAATCCCGGTCTATCAAAACAGCTTAAAAGCCCTTGGCTATTACTCCAAAAGCAATGTCTCTGCATATACTTCATTTGTGATTGCGGCCGGAGCAGCCGGAGATATTGGATTCTCCGATGTTCCGTTTTGGGCAGCAGATGACTGTTATGTAATCATTCCATGCAATGGTGTCAACGATAAATATATATACTATTGTCTACAAAAAAATCAGATAGTTCTCAAATCACAAGTCAGGAAAGCGAGTATTCCACGTCTGTCTCGATCCGTTGTGGAAAAATTAACCATCCCGGTGCCATCTATCGAAGTACAAGAGGAAATCGTGAAAATTCTTGACACGTTCAGTGCGCACGCAGCGGAGCTGCAAGCGGAGCTGCAAGCGCGCAAAGAACAATACGAGTATTATCGTAATCTCTTGCTCACATTCAATCCCTCCGCCTGCGGCTGCGGGACCGATGATGAGCAAGAGATTAAGGGCAAAGCCCATGGAGGAACTACCCCCCCCCATTTGTTAACAAACGTTAATATAACTTGGAAGACTATGGGCGAGATTGGCACATTTTATGGAGGCTTGACCGGCAAATCAAAGTCTGATTTCGTTGGCGGAAATGCACGTTTCATATCATATATGAACGTATATTCAAATATCGCACTTGACCAGACAAAAGATGACTTTGTCCGTATAGCAAAGGATGAAAGACAAAATATAATTGAGTTTGGAGACGTATTATTCACCGGTTCATCAGAAACCCCCAATGAATGTGGGATGTCTTCTGTTGTAACCCGACCTCCGACTGAGCCTCTTTATCTGAATAGTTTTTGCTTTGGATTCCGGCTAAAAGATAAAGCGATATTTGCTCCTGATTTCTTGAAACATCTTTTGCGCTCTGCTGCCATTCGCACTCAAATTGCAAAGACAGCAAACGGAGTAACTCGTTTCAACATATCAAAATCGCTATTTGCAAAAATCGTGCTGCCAATCCCCGAATATGAGCTACAACTAAAAATCGCCTCAATCCTTGACCGCTTCGAGACTTTGGTGAACGACCTGACGCAAGGACTCCCGGCTGAAATAGCCGCCGTAAAGGAACGATACGAATATTACCGCGACCGACTGTTAACCTTCAAACAACTCTCGGCATGAACGAACTGATTCCAAATATCGGGAACTACAAAAAATTGCTCAGTTATCAGAAATGAGACGTAATCTTTCAGATCACATACTATTTCTGCAATAAATATCTGTCACGCGGAGACCGCACCATAGACCAGATGATCCAGGCTGCCAGGAGCGGCAAACAGAATATAGTGGAAGGGTGTGCAGCGGCCTCGACTTCCTCCAAAACCGAGATAAAGCTAATCAATGTGGCCAAGGCAAGCCTGAAGGAATTGCTTGAAGATTACGAGGACTATCTGCGGATACGGGGCAAAGCCCGATGGGACAAAGGCAGTGTGGAATACGAGGCGATGCGCCGACTCGGTCGGGAACATAACGATGCCTCCTATTTTATGGCCTTAATCGAGACCCGCCCCCCGGAGACAATCGCCAATATGGTGATAATCCTAATCAACCAGGCAGATTATCTGCTTTTCAAACAACTGGAGAGACTTTCCAACGACTTCGTCAAAAACGGCGGATTCTCAGAGCGAATGGCAGCACTCCGCAGAAAAAACCGAGGCTACTGACCCCAACACCCTTAAGGTATCTAAAGACTTTAAAGACCTTAGGGACTTTAGAGACCTTCCTCCCTTAACTACCCCCATTCAAATGAAACCATACGACCTTATCTCTGAAAACCCAGAATCTACCATAGTGGCCGAGTTTGAGCCGGGCTACCGCAGTGCAGCCCAATATAACAGCGAGGCCGAGATGGAGGCTGATTTCATCCGCCAACTCGAGCGCCAGGCCTACGAGCGAGTGAATATCACCTGCGAGACCGACCTTATTGCGAATCTACGCCGTCAGCTTGAGCGTCTCAATGACATACGGTTCACTGACAAAGAATGGCAGGCGTTTTTCGCCGAACACCTCGGTAACCCCAATCACGGAATTGTAGAGAAGACACGCACCATACAGGAGGACAACCGCAAGACAATCGTCCGCGAAGATGAATCCACTGCCAATATCACCATCATTGATAAAGTCAACATACATAATAATCATTTACAAGTCATAAACCAGTATGTCCCCGAAGGCGGCGCTTATGATAACCGCTACGATGTTACGATACTCGTAAACGGCCTGCCGTTGGTCCATGTGGAATTGAAGCGTCGGGGGGTCAGCATAAAGGATGCTTTCAATCAGATTGACCGCTACCAGCGTGATTCATTCTGGGCAGGATGCGGACTCTATGAGTTCGTGCAGATATTCATAATATCCAACGGCACAATCACCAAATATTACAGCAATACCACTCGCGACGCACATATCAAAGAGCAGACCAATGGGAAAGGGAAAGGCAAGAAGCAGACATCCAACTCCTTTGAGTTCACATCCTATTGGGCGCGCCTCGACAACGAGCCGATATATGACCTCGTTGACTTCACACAGACGTTCCTTGCGAAGCACACGCTGCTCAATGTGCTGACCCGATACTGTATCTTCACTTCCGAGGAGATCCTGATGGTGATGCGCCCTTATCAGATAGCGGCCACCGAGAAAATATTGCAACGCCTCGCGATATCGACCAATGCCCGCACGTGGGGGAAGCGCAAAGGAGGCGGCTATATCTGGCACACCACGGGTTCGGGGAAGACCCTGACCTCGTTCAAGACCGCCAGGCTCGCATCGCGTCAACCCGATGTTGACAAGGTGCTGTTTGTGGTTGACCGCAAAGACCTCGACTATCAGACCATGAAGGAATATGACCGCTTTGAGAAGGGCGCGGCAAACTCCAACGGCTCGACTGCGGTGTTGACAAAGCAGATCAACAACCCGAACGCACGTATCATCATCACCACCATTCAGAAACTCACCAATTTCATTGTCCGCAATACGCAGCATAAGATTTACGGCCAGCATGTGGTGATGATATTCGATGAGTGCCACCGCTCGCAGTTCGGCGATATGCACAAGGCAATCGTCAGGAAGTTCAAGAAATACCATCTGTTCGGTTTTACCGGCACACCGATATTCCCACAAAACGCTGGCAGCATAAGGAATGTTGAGTTCACAACTACCGAGGGGACTTTCGGCGACCAGCTACACAGTTATACTATTGTCGATGCCATCCGCGACAGCAATGTGCTTCCGTTTAAAGTTGACTACATACGGACCATGCGCGAGGAGGACGAGATTCTCGATGAGCAGGTAAGCAACATTGACCGTGAGCGGGCTTTGCAAGCCCCGGAGCGCATAAGCAAAATAAGCCGGTACATCCTCGAACACTTCGCGCAAAAAACGCGCCGCGATTCACGCCACTATGATTTTTCCCGGCTTCTAAATGTCGGCGAAGTCGCCACCGCCCGCGACCGCTCCAAAATCAAGGAGGTCAAGGCCAAGACACGGATGCAGGGTTTCAATGCAATCTTTGCCGTGGCTTCCATCCCGTTTGTCAAGCTCTATTACACCGAACTTAAAAAACAGATGGAGCAACTGACTCCAGAGAAGCGCCTGAAAATCGCAACGATTTTCAGCTATGCCCCCAATGTCGATGTGGATGACGAGACGCCCGAAGATACCGAAGGCCTTGACCAAAGCAGCCGCGATTTCCTTGAAGAATGTATCCGGGACTACAACCGGATGTTCGGCACAAACTACGACACAAGTGCCGACAAATTCCAAAACTACTACAAAGACCTGTCGCTGCGCGTCAAGAACCGAGAGATAGACTTGTTGATTGTTGTGAACATGTTCCTGACCGGCTTCGACGCCACCACGCTCAACACGCTATGGGTTGATAAGAATCTACGTTACCACGGTCTGCTCCAAGCCTATTCCCGCACCAACCGTATACTCAACTCCATCAAGAGCCACGGCAATATCGTATGCTTCCGCAATCTTGAACAAGCCACTAACGACTGCCTCAAGTTATTCGGCAATAAAGATGCCGGAGGTATTATACTGCTGAAGACATTCGAAGATTATTACCGTGGATACTATGACGAAAACGGCAAGTATAACCCCGGATGGGTGGAGCTTATAAGTGAGCTTCTTAGCAAGTTCCCTCTGTCCGGCGAACCGCGAGGTCTGCATATCATCGGAGAAAAAGCCGAGAAAGAGTTCATACGTCTTTTCGGCACGATACTCCGCGCCCTCAATATCATCCAGACATTTGATGAATTTGAGGGCAACGAGATTATCGACCTTAACGGAGACTTCCTCGACTATCGCGGCTTCTACAACGAGATGCACGAGAAATACAGACCGAAGGCAGGCGATGCCGTCAACATCAACGATGACCTCGTGTTCGAGATGGAACTGATGAAGACTATCGAAATCAACATCGACTACATTCTTTTTCTCGTCGGCCAACTTACCGGTGAGGAGAACAACGACCGCGCAATCATCGTCAAGGCAATGAAAAGCGTAGAGGCTTCCCCCGACCTGCGCAACAAAGGGGAATTAATCCGCGAGTTCATCGACCGCCACACGCCGGAAAACGATGTTCACGACCAATGGCACGAATTTGTGCGCGAGTGCCAACGCAGGGATATTGAAAATATCATCAACGAAGAGAATCTCAGACGCGGCAAGACATTAGACTTTGTAACCCAGGCATTCCGCGATGGAGAAGTACGCGAAGGGGGTACTGCCATTGCCGACATCCTCCCTCCGATGGGACTGTTCGGCAACGCCGGAACAAAACGCGCCGAGAAGAAAAAGAACGTGCTGCGCCGCATCAAAGCCTTCTTCGACCGCTTTTATGACATCTCCGGCGGCAACTTCTACAACCCTGACAATAATTAGCGAGGAGTCTCGGCTTCCTAAAACGCGAGGGTCAACTGGGTGCCTTGGGGGACAGGGGGGCGGCGGGAGCCGCCTACGCGTACCACGCGGCGGGCGGTGGTACCCTGGGTGCGGTTGCGCAGCATGATTGTCACCAGCCCCGACACCGTGCCAAGGGCATCGATAATCTGCGAGATAATCTGGCGGAGATTCCCCACTCCTGAAAATGCCGCATCGTAGACCGTACGGCCAAACTGTACTGCCGTCGCGAAAATCTCATCGCCCGGCATCATAACGAACCCGTTCTTTTCTATCCTTTTCATAATATAATCCTCCTTTCCGAGGCTATCGGTTTTATTTACAGTGCAAAATTACAAACCTGATGTGCCAATTTATTGCCCACTATTTATAATAATTACAAAACATATCGCTATAATCATACGGCCTGTCCACCTCCTTAAAACACAGCAACGGCCGCAGTGCATATCCCCCGACCTATTTTTGGGCTAATTGCGGGGAATTATGTAACTTTGCAAAAATAAAAAGTTACAGCGATGATTGATAAGATTAACGCGCTAAAAGCCGAAATAGAATCACTCCAGGCCTCCTCTTCGGAAGAAGTGGAAGCGCTCCGCATAAAATATCTCTCCAAGAAAGGTGCCGTAAGCCTGCTGATGAACGATTTCCGTTCCGTGCCTGCCGACCAAAAACGCGCCGTGGGCATAGCCATAAATGAACTTAAGGCTCTCGCCACCGAAAAGATAAACGCACTCAAGGAAGCTACCGAGAGCAGCGACAACGATGCGGAGGGGATAGACCTTACCCGTAGCGCGGCGCCTCTCCCTATGGGTACCCGCCATCCGCTGTCGCTCGTACGCGAGGAAATAAACTCGATATTCCGCCGCTTGGGCTTCAACATTGCCGAAGGCCCGGAAATAGAGGACGACTGGCACGTATTCTCATCGCTCAACTTCGCTGCCGACCATCCTGCCCGCGACATGCAGGACACTTTCTTCATCAGCCGAAACCCGGACGTGCTTCTGCGCACCCACACATCTTCGGTGCAGACACGCGTCATGGAACACTCCAAGCCGCCGATCCGCATCATATGCCCGGGCCGCGTGTTCCGCAACGAGGCCATCTCCGCCCGAGCCCACTGCTTCTTCCACCAGGTGGAAGCCCTCTACGTGGATAAGAACGTATCGTTCGCCGACCTCAAACAGACGCTGCTCTACTTTGCCCGCGAGATGTTCGGCCCCGAGACAAAGATACGCCTGCGCCCCAGCTACTTCCCATTCACCGAACCCTCCGCCGAGATGGACATCTCATGTAACCTCTGCGGTGGCAAAGGATGCTCGTTCTGCAAGCATACCGGCTGGGTGGAAATCCTCGGCTGCGGAATGGTGGATCCCAACGTGCTTGACGCCTGCGGTATAGACTCGAAGGTGTACAGCGGTTTCGCCTTAGGTATGGGCGTGGAGCGCATCACGAATCTGAAATACAGGGTCAACGACCTGCGTCTGTTCTCCGAGAACGACCGCCGGTTCCTCCGCGAATTTTCCGCCACCCGCTGATGCCGACACTATCGCAGTTCATGTTAGTGGCTGCCGGGGGTGCCTTGGGGGCCTGCGCAAGGTTCGCCGTGCAGCACTTCTCGTTCTTCCGTACCGATAAGTTCTATCTCACAGCTATCGTAAATCTTGCGGGCTGCCTCCTGATCGGAGCCGTATGGAGCATCCTCAACCACATAGATGCTCCGAAATGGGTCTATAACACAGCTATGGCAGGCTTCTTAGGGGGATTCACAACATTCTCCTCATTCTCACTCGATGCCATACAGCTTTTCAACCAGGGACGCGTATGGGAAGCCTCGGCCTACATCCTCCTGTCTGTGGCCGGAGGCTTGGCGTTCTGCGTTCTCGGCCTGTGGCTCGCCGACCGCATTATTTTTTCAAACTCTCCGTTATGACAACGAAAGAACGCTACGCCAAGGTGCTTGACTGGTTCGCACGCGAGATGCCCGCGCCGCAGACCGAACTGCATTACGACACCCCGTTCCACCTACTGGTATCGGTAATCCTGTCGGCACAATGCACCGACAAGCGCGTGAACATCGTCACTCCACCCCTTTTCGAGGCATATCCCGATGCCGAATCCATGTCAAAGGCCTCCCGTGAGGAGATTTTCGAATACATAAAGTCCGTGTCCTACCCCAATAATAAAAGCCGGTCGCTACTCGGGGCTGCAAAGACAATCGTAGAGGAATTCGGTGGCGAGGTTCCCGACAATATCGACGACCTCATGCGCATACCGGGCGTGGGACGTAAGACGGCAAACGTGATGCTCGCCGTTGTATGGAACCGCTCGGCAATGGCCGTAGACACCCACGTGTTCCGCGTGAGCGAACGCATCGGACTCACCAACGGCTCCAAAAATCCGTTGCAGACCGAAAAGACACTGATAAAATATATCCCCGAGGCTGACGTGCCGCGCGCGCACCACTGGCTGATACTCCACGGGCGCTACGTATGCAAGGCCCGTCGTCCCGACTGCCTTAACTGCGGGCTGACCCCGTGGTGCCGCTATTATTCGGAAGGCACCCGCACCGCGTCCCCGGGCAAAGAGTAACAAATAACGACCTTATGGAAGAAACCTTCCTGTTCATCATAGAGGTAATCGGCACATTCGCCTTTGCCATATCAGGTATAAGGCTGGCCGCCTTCAAATCGTTCGACTGGTTCGGCGCGTACACCGTGGGGCTGGTCACCGCCATCGGCGGAGGCACACTTCGTGACGTGCTGCTCGACATCCCCGTGTTCTGGATGCAGACATGGATGTATCTCGGCGTAACAGCCGTATCGCTTGCCATCGTAATAGTTTTCAGACGCCTGCTCGTATCGAACGACCGCATGCTGTTTCTTTTCGACACCCTCGGCCTGGCATTGTTCGTAGTAATCGGCATACAGAAAACCCTCGCCGTGGGCTACCCTATGTGGGTGGCTATCGTGATGGGTATGATAACCGGCTCGTTCGGCGGCGTGACACGCGACATCCTTATAAACGAGACACCGCTCTTCTTCCGCAAAGACATCTACGCCACGGCATGCGTGGCCGGAGGCATGGCCTACTGGCTGGCTATCGCGCTGGGAAGAGGGAGCGTGGAAGCACAGATGATATGCGCCCTGGCTATAATAGCCCTGCGTATGTGCGCCCTACGTTGGAACTGGTCTCTGCCGGTGCTGCGCTATGATCCCAAACGCAAAAACAAGGATAGCCGCCATACCGATACTACCGACAGGCTAAACGATCATATAAAATAAAAAAGTAATGGCTGGCTCTGACAATAACCGCCACAACACCCAGATAAGGCAGTTCATACGATATATCGCCGTAGGGGTCATGAATACCCTCGTGACCTTGGCTGTAATCTATGCCTGCAAGTCATTCACACCGATTCCGCTGATGGTATGCAACGCCATAGGCTATATAGCCGGTCTTGTAAACTCCTTCCTTTGGAACCGGACGTGGGTGTTTCGTGCGCGCACAAAACGCTCAGGCCACCAGATTCTACACTTCGCAGCAGGCTTCGGCGTGGCCTACGCACTACAGTTCCTATTCGTGTGGGGAATGATGAAATGGCCCGAATTCGCATCTATTCTTGTTGAGGTCGGCCCGTTCACTATTTCAGGATATGGGATCTCCACCATTTTCGGCATGGGGTTATACACGGTAGCCAACTTCTTATACAACCGTAAAATAACCTTCCGATAACCACACTTTTACTAATCCGGCCTGTCAAAACGAGCTACCATATTCATCAGCACCGCGTCCAATAAGGTAATCGCTGCCATGCTTTCAACAACGGGAACGGCTCTGACAGCTATGCAGGGGTCGTGACGCCCACGCGCCTCCAAGACCACTTCGCGCCCGGCATCATCGATTGTGTGCAACGGGGCAGAGACAGTCGGCGTAGGCTTGAAAGCCACACGCATCACAACTTCCTCTCCGTTGGAAATCCCACCCTGGATACCCCCGCTATAGTTGGTTGAAAATGCAGGATTCCCATCCGAGTCAATATGCATACAGTCGGCGGCAGACGTCCCCCGCAGACGCGCCGCCCCGAATCCGGCACCATACTCGAATCCCTTTATCCCCCCGATGCTCATCATCGCTGAGGCAAGCATCTGTTGAAGTTTACCAAACACCGGCTCGCCAAGGCCCACAGGCAACCCCGCTACGCGACACTCAACAATCCCTCCTATGCTGTCGCCTGACTTTACGGCATCCTCAATCGCCATACCGAGATTCTCCCCGTTACAGCCAGCCGTGCCGAAATCGGATAGTCGTGCCGAAATTAATATCCCATATTTTCGGGATAGAATCTGACGTGCCACCGCACCGGCCACTACCCGGCACACGGTCTCACGCCCAGACGAGCGTCCCCCACCCCTCCAGTCGCGTATGCCATATTTCATCTGCCACGCATAATCGGCATGTGACGGACGGAACACATGCCTCAACGCATCGTAATCCTTGCTACGCTGGTCAATATTCCTTATAATGAATCCTATGGGAGTGCCGAGGGTAACGACCTCGGCAGATGACATGCTGACACTTCCGGCAGGACGCCCGTCGGCATCCACCTCCATAAGTCCCGAAAGGAACTCACACCGATCCTCCTCCCGGCGCCGCGACACACCTTCTCCCGTCCCCGGGCGTCTGCGGGCCAATTGCACCGCCACTTCCCGCAAGTCTATTACCAACCCGGCGGGAATCCCGTCTATGACCCCGCCCATGGCAGGGCCGTGTGACTCTCCGAAAGTCGTTAGCCTGAAAATATGACCGAAAGTATTCATCCCGTTTAAATCAAATCAGCAACCGTAGCACCAACATATCCTACCAAATCATCGGGATTTATCTTCAATTGAAGGCCACGTTGTCCGGCGGAGACATATATGTAATCAAAACCTAAACAAGACTCATGAAAGAACGTAGGGAACGGCTTTTTCATACCTATAGGGGAGCAACCACCGCGTATATACCCGGTCAGAGGAAGGAGCTCCTTCATATGCAGCATGGCGGCGCTCTTCATCCCGGCAGCGCGGGCAGCCTTCTTAAGATCCACCTCTGCATCGCCGGGAATTACACATACGAAATACCCCGCGCTACGCGCACCTGCCGCATACCCTTTCGGTCCCGACGGCTCACCTACAAGGACAAGGGTCTTGAACACCCGGCTGATATCCTCGCCAAGGCTTTCCGCCACATGGGTCGCCGCAAGGTTATCCGGATCCACCTCGTAAGGTATAAGGCTGTATTCAATCCCGGCCTTGTCCAAAAGCCGTGCTACATTAGTCTTAACTTCCTTCTTTCCCATAAATCAGAATAGAGTTTTAAATCTCTTCAAAGCCATGTGCGAAAAAACATTACCACCCGGACGCCGGGGCGCGGGGTGGTATGCTTTGCCTGAAAAGATAAAAAGAAGCTTTTTTACTTCTTTGAAGCCTCGAGGGAAGCCTTGCGGAATTCCTTCATGGCTTTCTCGATTTCAAGAGATGCCTTGCGCGCACGTGTACCGGCAGCCTTGTTCCCGTTTTCAATCTGAGCCTCAGCTTCCTTCTTGAAAGTTTCGAAGAGGGCTACGGTCTGTTCTACTAAATTTTTCATTGTAGCGTGTGAATTTGATGAATATTATGAGAATTTAATTCCTTCTTTTTAAAATAAGTCCATTTTATCTTAGCTGCCCGTCACATAGCCGGCGGAGGTGCTGACTGTGACACAGTCCGCCTGTTACAATCCGTACACCACGCGCAAAAAGAAACCCTTATACACGCACGTAGGTTAGCCATATTTCTCGCAAAGTTATAAAAAAAATCGTAACTGCAAGATTCTAAGCCTCTTTTTAACCAAAAAATATTCCGAAACAATTATTCAAGATTGTTTAGTGTAGCCGGATGGTAGTGGCACCGGCTACACTAAAGTTACAATACCAAGAGCATTATATAGTTACATATAGTAAAGGTGGTGTGTCAAAAAATCGAATTTTGACACACCACCTTGTATATGGCTTGGAAGATATAGAGGCTTATCAGCCTATTTCTTCAGCGGGAACATCTTCTACGTTACGCTTAATGATACCCTCGATGTCGTCCTTGGAACCTACCACAAGACGCTCATATTCGCGGAGACCGGTACCGGCCGGAATCAGGTGGCCGCAGATTACGTTCTCCTTCATGCCCTCGAGCGTATCGGTCTTACCGTTGATGGCAGCTTCGTTAAGCACCTTCGTGGTTTCCTGGAACGATGCAGCCGACATGAACGACGAAGTCTGGAGAGCGGCACGGGTGATACCCTGGAGAATCTGCTCGGAAGTAGCGGGTACGGCATCACGAACAGAGACAATCTTAAGGTCGCGGCGCTTAAGGGCAGAGTTCTCATCACGAAGCTTACGGGCCGTTATAATCTGGCCGGGACGGAGATTCTCCGAATCACCGGCATCAACAACAACCTTCTTGCCCCAGATACGGTCGTTCTCGTCCATGAAGTCGCGCTTGTCAACAACCTGCTGCTCAAGGAAGCATGTGTCACCCGGATCAACGATATTGACC
This sequence comes from uncultured Muribaculaceae bacterium, assembly GCA_910584735.1. Taxonomy (GTDB): domain Bacteria; phylum Bacteroidota; class Bacteroidia; order Bacteroidales; family Muribaculaceae; genus UBA7173. The sequence continues at coordinate 13,089 of CAJUBM010000005.1, read as the reverse complement.
TTGCGCATCATCTGGCGCACGATTACCTCGAAATGCTTGTCATTAATCTTCACACCCTGCATACGGTACACATCCTGTACTTCGTTCACGATGTATTCCTGCACGGCGGTGGGACCCATGATGTTGAGGATGTCGCTCGGCGTGATGGCACCGTCAGACAGCGGTGTGCCTGCACGTACATAGTCGTTCTCCTGTACCAGAATCATCTTCGACAGGGGTACGAGATACTTCTTCTCCTCGCCAAGTTTGGAAGTAACCGATATTTCACGGTTACCACGCTTAACCTTGCCGAAGTGCACCTCGCCGTCAATTTCCGACACTATAGCGGGGTTCGACGGGTTGCGGGCCTCGAAAAGCTCCGTCACTCGGGGAAGACCACCGGTGATGTCACCGGCGCCACCGCCACTGGAACGGGTAATCTTCACGAACACCTCACCGGCCTTAACATCGGCATCCTCTTCAAGCATCAGATGTGCGTTGATAGGAAGGGCATATGTCTTCAGCACGTTGCCATCGGAGTCGATAATCTTGGCCTCGGGCACCTTGGTGCGGTCCTTAGACTCAATGATAATCTTCTCGCGCAGACCCGACTGCTCATCGGCATCGATGCGGTAGGTAACGTTCTCGATAAGGTTCTCATAACGTAGCTTACCGGCAACCTCACTTACGATTACGGCGTTGAAGGGGTCCCATTCGCAAATCACGGTACCTTTCTCCACAGTGTCGCCATCCTTATAGTACAGCTTGGAACCATAGGGGATATTGGCAGTGGTAAGCATCATGCCCGTCTTCGGGTCAAGAATGCGGAGTTCGGCCAGACGGCCTATAACAACCTCTACAGGCTTACCGTTAGGACCTACCTCATCGGTTGTAACTGTGCGGAGTTCCTCAATTTCGAGCTTGCCTTCGTAGCGTGACGTGATGGTCGATACAGCCGCGATGTTCGAAGCCACACCACCGACGTGGAACGTACGGAGGGTAAGCTGCGTACCCGGCTCACCGATCGACTGGGCCGCGATAACGCCCACAGCCTCACCCTTCTGTACGGGACGGTTGGTGGAAAGGTTACGGCCATAGCACTTGGCGCATACGCCGTGTTTCGACTCGCAGGTAAGCACCGAACGGATTTCAACCGATTCGATAGGCGACTGGTTGATACGGTCGGCGGCGGCATCGTTAATCTCCTCGCCGGCCTTGACGATAATCTCGCCGGTGGTGGGATCGACAATATCGTGTACGGACACACGGCCCAGAATACGCTCGCCGAGCGAGGCTACCACCTCGTCCATATTCTTAATCTCGCGACATACGAGGCCACGGAGCGTTCCGCAGTCCTCCTCGCGGATGATAACATCGTGGGCAACATCGACCAGACGGCGCGTCAGGTAACCGGCATCGGCGGTCTTAAGAGCCGTATCTGCAAGACCCTTGCGGGCACCGTGGGTAGAGATGAAGTACTCCAGCACCGACAGGCCTTCCTTAAAGTTTGCAAGAATCGGGTTCTCGATAATCTGGCCACCCTCGGCACCTGCCTTCTGGGGCTTGGCCATAAGTCCACGCATACCTGCAAGCTGGCGAATCTGGTCCTTCGAACCACGGGCTCCCGAGTCAAGCATCATGAACACGGAGTTGAAGCCTTGGTCGGCCTCAGTCATCTGCTTCATGAGCACATCGGTAAGCTGCGAGTTTACGTGCGTCCATATATCGATAATCTGGTTGTAACGCTCGTTGTTGGTGATGAAACCCATAGCGTAGTTGTTCATCACCTCCTCAACCTGCTCGTAACCCTTCTTCACGATTTCCTCCTTCTCCTGGGGGATAATCACGTCACCGAGGTTGAACGACAGACCGCCACGGAAGGCCATGTAGTAACCCATGTTCTTGATGTCGTCAAGGAACTGGGCCGAACGCGGAATACCGCATTTCTTAATCACCTTACCGATGATATTGCGCAGCGATTTCTTCGAAATGAGTTCGTTTACGTAGCCGATTTCGTGAGGCACGTTCTCATTGAAAAGCACACGTCCTACGGAGGTGTTCTCTACAAGGTGGCGGATCGGATTGCCATCCTCATCGACATCGTCAACCATCACCGAGATGGGTGCATGAAGGCTCAGACGGCCTTCGTTGTAGGCAATCTGGGCTTCTTCGGGACCATAGAATTTCAGACCCTCGCCCTTGGCACCCTTGCGGAGCTTGGTGATATAGTAAAGTCCGAGTACCATATCCTGCGAAGGCACAGTGATAGGAGCACCGTTTGCAGGGTTGAGGATGTTATGCGAGCCGAGCATGAGCATCTGGGCCTCAAGGATAGCCTCGTTGCCGAGAGGAAGATGGACGGCCATCTGGTCACCATCGAAGTCGGCATTGAAAGCCGTACATGCCAGGGGGTGCAGCTGGATTGCCTTGCCCTCGATCATCTTGGGCTGGAAAGCCTGGATACCCAGACGGTGAAGCGTCGGGGCACGGTTGAGCAGCACCGGGTGGCCCTTCATCACATTCTCAAGGATATCCCATACCACGGGTTCCTTGCGGTCGACAATCTTCTTGGCCGACTTCACGGTCTTCACGATTCCGCGCTCTATGAGCTTGCGGATTACGAAGGGCTTATAAAGCTCGGCGGCCATATATTTAGGGATGCCACATTCGTGCATCTTCAATTCGGGACCTACAACGATAACCGAACGGGCCGAATAGTCGACACGTTTACCAAGGAGGTTCTGGCGGAAACGTCCCTGCTTACCTTTCAGAGAGTCGGAAAGCGATTTGAGGGGACGGTTGGCATCGGTCTTCACCGCCGACGATTTGCGCGAGTTGTCGAGCAGCGAGTCTACAGCCTCCTGCAACATACGCTTCTCGTTTCGGAGAATCACCTCGGGCGCCTTGATTTCGATAAGGCGCTTCAGACGGTTGTTGCGGATAATCACACGGCGGTAGAGGTCGTTGAGGTCGGAAGTCGCGAAACGTCCGCCGTCCAGGGGCACAAGGGGACGCAGGTCGGGCGGAATCACAGGAACGGCCTGGAGAATCATCCATTCCGGCTTGTTGCGCCCGGCAGATGCGCGGAACGACTCTACTACCTGAAGGCGTTTCAGAGCCTCGGTCTTGCGCTGCTGCGAACCATCGGTATGGGCAGTATCGCGCAACTGGTACGAGAGTTCGTCAAGGTTGAGGGTGGAAAGGAGGTCGTAAATGGCCTCGGCACCCATCTTGGCAACGAACTTGTCGGGGTCGTCATCGGGAAGCTGGGCATTCCCCTCGGGGAGACGGTCGAGATATTTGAAGTAATCCTCCTCGGTGAGAAGATCCATACGCTGCAGAGGAGCCTCGTCATCGTTGGCAAACACACCGGGATTGATTACGATATAACGCTCGTAATAGATAACGGCATCGAGTTTCTTCGAGGGAAGCCCGAGCAGATAACCTATCTTATTGGGAAGTGAGCGGAAGTACCAGATATGGGCAACGGGGACAACCAGCTTTATGTGTCCCATGCGCTCGCGGCGCACCTTCTTCTCGGTGACCTCCACACCGCAACGGTCGCATACGATACCCTTGTAACGTATGCGCTTGTATTTACCGCAGTGACATTCGTAGTCCTTCACCGGGCCGAAGATTCTCTCGCAGAAGAGACCGTCGCGCTCGGGTTTGTACGTACGGTAGTTGATGGTTTCGGGTTTGAGTACCTCGCCTGACGATTTTTCCAGGATTTCCTCGGGCGACGCAAGCCCTATGGTTATCTTGGAGAAACCTGTTTTAGCTTTATTTTCTTTTCTGAAAGCCATATGTGGTTTTTGGTGTTTTTGTTCAAAAATAGAGAGAAGTTTCAGGAGCAAGCCTCCGTGTCTGCCATCCCGTCCTCCCGCACCGGAAAAAAGATTAGCATCCTTTCTCCGGCAACGGTATTATATAACGGGAAAACAGCCGTTTTATTGCCCTGCGGCGATATACTTAAAAATGATTACCGCCGCAAGGCTCAGGGGCTTACTGTTCGAGGTTTATGCTCAGACCCAGGCCCTGCAGTTCGTGCAGAAGCACGTTGAGCGACTCAGGGATTCCGGGGGTAGGCATGGGTTCGCCTTTGACGATAGCCTCGTAGGCTTTCGAACGGCCTGTTACATCGTCCGACTTGATGGTGAGGATTTCCTGGAGCACGTGGGAAGCGCCGAAGGCTTCGAGCGCCCAGACCTCCATCTCACCGAAACGCTGTCCGCCGAACTGGGCCTTACCGCCGAGAGGTTGCTGGGTGATGAGTGAGTACGGGCCGATTGAGCGGGCATGCATCTTGTCCTCGACCATGTGGCCGAGCTTAAGCATGTAGATAACCCCCACGGTGGCAGGCTGGTCGAAACGTTCGCCTGTGCCGCCGTCATAAAGGTAGGTCTTACCGTAACGGGGGATACCGGCCTTGTCGGTCCAGTTGTTGAGGTCGTCAAGAGTGGCACCATCGAAAATCGGAGTGGAGAACTTCTCGCCCAGTTCGCGTCCGGCCCATCCGAGTACGGTCTCGAAAATCTGTCCGAGGTTCATACGCGAAGGCACACCCAGCGGGTTAAGGCAGATGTCGACCGGCGTACCGTCGGCGAGGAAAGGCATATCCTCCTGGCGTACGACACGCGACACGATACCTTTGTTACCGTGGCGGCCGGCCATCTTGTCACCTACACCGATTTTGCGTTTCTTGGCAATGTAGACCTTCGCAATCTGCATGATGCCCGAGGGTAGCTCGTCACCTATGGAGATATCGAACTTCTTGCGGCGGAGTTCGGCATCGATTTCCTTCGACTTACGCAGATAGTTTACGATGGTCTGGCGGATAAGGTCGTTCTTATGGGCATCGGCGGTCCACTTCGACAGGTTTATAGTATCATAGTCAATCTCCTTGAGCACAGCGGCATTGAACGCTGCATCCTTCGGAATTATATCGGTTCCGAGGAAGTCCTTCACTCCGGCGGACTTCTTGCCCTCGGTAAGAATCATCAGCTTGTTCACCAACAGTTCCTTGAGAGAGGTTAGCTTCTGCTCGTACTCCTCATCAAGTTTGGGAAGGAGAGCCTGGGCGGCTTTGTTCTTCTTGCCGGTCTTGTTGGCGCGTGAGAAAAGATTCGTGCCGATAACCACACCCTTAAGTGAGGGGGAGGCTTTCAGCGAGGCATCCTTTACATCACCGGCCTTGTCACCGAAGATTGCACGGAGCAGTTTCTCCTCAGGTGTTGGATCGGACTCACCCTTGGGGGTAATCTTACCAATCATTATGTCGCCGGGCACGACATGTGCGCCGAGGCGGATGATACCCTTTTCGTCAAGATCCTTGGTGGCATCCTCCGATACGTTGGGGATGTCGGAGGTAAGTTCCTCCATACCGCGCTTGGTCTCGCGTACCTCGAGGGCATACTCGTCAACGTGGACGGAGGTAAGTATATCCTCCTTCACCATGCGCTCGTTAAGCACGATGGCGTCCTCGTAGTTGTAACCCTTCCAGGGCATGAACGCCACCTTGAGGTTGCGTCCGAGTGCAAGCTCGCCGTTCTCGGTGGCATAACCTTCGGTTAGGATGTCACCCTTGTTCACGCGCTGTCCCTTGTTGCAGATCGGACGAAGGTCGATGGTGGTAGACTGGTTGGTCTTACGCCATTTGGGTATGCGGTATTCCTTGACGGCATCTTCGAAGGACACGAATTCCTGTTCCTCGTTGCGGTCGTAACGTATGCGGATGGTGGTAGCGTCGACGAACTCGATAACACCGTCACCCTCGGCCATAATCTGGGTGCGCGAGTCACGCACAAGCTGACCCTCGATGCCCGTACCAACGATAGGAGCTTCCGAACGCATCAGAGGCACGGCCTGGCGCATCATGTTCGACCCCATCAGGGCGCGGTTGGCATCGTCATGCTCCAAGAACGGGATAAGCGATGCGGCGATAGAGGCTATCTGCTGGGGCGACACGTCCATCAGTTCCACCTGGTCTTTGGGAACTATAGGGAAGTCGGCATCCTGACGCGCCTTCACACGCGGATTTATGAAGTTACCCTCATCATCTACCGGGGCATTGCCTTGGGCAATCATCTTGCCCTCCTCCACCTCGGCGGTGAGATAGGTCACATTATCGTTATTGAGATCCACACGGCCGTTCTCAACCGTGCGGTACGGAGTCTCGATGAAGCCCAGGTCGTTAATCTTGGCGTAGACGCAGAGCGATGAAATCAGACCGATGTTCGGGCCCTCAGGAGTCTCGATCGGGCAGAGACGTCCGTAGTGGGTATAGTGTACGTCTCGCACCTCGAAACCGGCGCGCTCACGCGACAGACCGCCGGGACCCAGAGCCGACAGACGGCGCTTGTGGGTAATCTCAGCCAGCGGGTTGGTCTGGTCCATGAACTGCGACAGGGCGTTGGTGCCGAAGAAGGTGTTGATTACCGACGAGATAGTCTTGGCGTTAATCAGGTCGATAGGGGTGAACACCTCGTTGTCGCGCACGTTCATACGCTCACGGATGGTACGGCTCATACGGGCGAGCCCTACGCCGAACTGGTTATAGAGTTGCTCGCCCACGGTGCGTACGCGGCGGTTCGACAGGTGGTCGATATCATCGACATCGGTCTTCGAGTTGATAAGCTCGATAAGATACTTTATAATCTCGATGATATCTTCCTTCGTGAGAACCTTCACATCCATGGATGTGGTAAGGCCGAGCTTCTTGTTGATGCGGAAACGGCCCACGTCACCAAGGTCATAACGCTTCTCTGAGAAGAACAGGTTGGTGATAACCTCGCGGGCGGAAACGTCATCTGGCGGCTCGGCGTTACGCAGCTGCCGGTAGATGTATTGTATGGCCTCCTTTTCGGAGTTGGTAGTATCTTTCTGCAGTGTGTTGAACACAATTGAATAGTCCGATGTGTTGGCATCCTCCTTGTGAAGGAGTATGGTGTCCACACCCGATTCTATAATCTCATCGATATGTTCCTCCTCAAGCACAGTCTCGCGGTCCATCACAACCTCGTTGCGCTCGATGGATACAACCTCGCCGGTATCTTCGTCCACGAAGTCCTCCACCCATGTGCGCAGTACGCGGGCGGCAAGCTTGCGGCCTATAGCCTTCTTGAGGTTGGTCTTGTTTACCTTCACCTCCTCGGCCAGGTTGAATATCTCTATAATATCCTTATCGCTTTCCAGACCGATGGCACGGAGAAGCGTGGTAACGGGAAGCTTCTTCTTACGGTCGATGTAAGCGTACATCACATTGTTGATGTCTGTAGCGAACTCTATCCAGCTTCCACGGAAGGGGATGATTCGTGCGGAATAGAGCTTCGTGCCGTTGGCATGGGTGCTCTGTCCGAAGAACACGCCCGGCGAACGATGCAGCTGCGACACCACGACACGTTCGGCACCGTTGATTACAAAGGTACCCTTCTCGGTCATATAGGGAATCTGGCCGAGATACACATCCTGGAGAACCGTTGCGAAATCCTCGTGGTCGGGATCCGTACAGTAGAGTTTCAGCTTAGCCTTCAGAGGTACGCTGTAGGTAAGCCCATGTTCCAGACACTCCTCAATGGTGTAACGCGGCGGGTCAATGTAGTAGTCAAGGAACTCCAGCACGAAGTTGTTGCGTGTATCGGCGATAGGGAAATTCTCGGCGAACACCTTGTAGAGTCCCTCGTTGTTACGTTTTTCGGGGGGAGTGTCCAGTTGCAGGAAGTCCTGGAACGACTTAAGCTGCACCTCGAGGAAGTCAGGGTAAGGAAGCGGATTCTTTACCGAGGCAAAATTTACGCGGGGTTTATCGTTGGATGCCATATATAATGTTAAGAAATGGTAGGATGAAGAAAGAGGTAGATGCCCTTACGCGCCTTTGCGCCAGGGCAGGAGAGTGGGTTAAATATTGCTAAAAAAGTTTAAAAACAGAAAAACCTTCTCAAACTTTGTTAACACCGGAGGGGATTACATGCGAAAAGGTTAAGTGGATTCCACAGGGGTTTCCACTTAACCGTTTAACGTTCCTGATGGCCTCGAGGCATATATCCACGCCCCGGAATGACCGATTGTCAGGATTTATTATTTGAGCTCTACTTCAGCGCCAACCTCTTCGAGCTGCTTCTTGAGGTTCTCAGCTTCAGCTTTGGCAAGGCCTTCCTTAACAACGGAGGGAGCGCCGTCTACCATTTCCTTAGCTTCCTTCAGGCCAAGACCGGTGAGTTCCTTCACAGCCTTTACAACCTGCAGCTTGGCAGCGCCGGCTGATTTGAGGACAACGTCGAAGCTGGATTTCTCTTCAGCGGCGGGAGCACCGGCAGCGGGGCCGGCAGCAACTGCAACTGCAGCAGCGGCGGGTTCGATGCCGTATTCCTCCTTGAGGAGAGTGGCGAGTTCGTTTACTTCTTTAACGGTAAGGTTAACTAATTCTTCTGCAAGAGCTTTGATGTCTGCCATTGTAGTATGATATTATAGTTGTTTTTTACTTTTGATGATTTAGCGGAGAAAGAGGTGGAGGCACACCGCAAAGTGCGGCTGAGATTTAGGCTTCCTTCTTCGAGAGCGTCTCGAGGATGCCGTGGATGGTATTGCCACCGCTCTGGAGGGCGGAAATAACATTCTTGGCAGGCGACTGGAGCAGAGCAACCACATCGGCGATAAGCTCGTTCTTGCTCTTGATGTTGGAAAGGGTCTCAAGCTGGTCTTCACCAACATAGACAGTCTCCTCTACATAAGCGGCCTTCAGCTTGGGCAGCACGTCATCCTTCTTGCGGAAGCTCTTTATGAGCTTGGCGGGGGCATTGCCCACGTTGCAGCACATAAGGGAGGTAGACTCCTTCAGAGCAGGATAAATCTCGTTGAAATCACCTTCCATCTGCTCCAACGCCTTGTGGAGGAGAGTGTTCTTCACGACCATCAGCTTGATGTCGTTCTTGAAGCACTCGCGACGAAGGGCGGAGGTCTTCTCGGCGTTGAGGCCGGCGGTCTCTACCAGATAGAAGCAGGAGTATCCGTTGATGGTCTCCTTGATTTTCTCTATAATTAGGGCTTTATCTTCCTTTTTCATTGTCTTTTACTGCTTTGTGAAGGGGTTACTCGTCAATGGTCTTGGAGTCAACCTTGATGCCGGGGCCCATGGTGGACGTAAGATAAATGCTCTTGATATAGGTACCTTTGGCGGTAGCGGGCTTGAGTTTGATGAGGGTGTTGATGAACTCACGGGCGTTTTCCTTCATCTGCTCCGGAGTGAAGGATACCTTGCCGATTGATGTGTGAACGATACCGTTCTTGTCAACCTTGAAGTCTATCTTACCCTTCTTCACCTCTTCCACAGCCTTTGCCACGTCTACGGTAACCGTACCGCTCTTGGGGTTAGGCATCAGGCCACGGGGACCGAGAACACGGCCCAGGGCACCGATTTTACCCATGATGGCGGGCTGGGTGATGATAACGTCAACGTCAGTCCAACCTCCCTTAATCTTGTCGATATACTCGTCAAGACCCACATAGTCGGCACCGGCGGCCTTTGCGGCAGCCTCGGCGTCAGGTGAGCATAAAACGAGCACACGTACCTGCTTGCCCGTTCCGTGGGGAAGGGTTACGACACCGCGAACCATCTGGTTGGCCTTACGGGGGTCAACGCCCAGACGAACATCGATGTCGAAAGAAGCATCGAACTTGGCGAAGTTGGTTTCCTTTACTTTCTGTGCAGCCTCGAGGAGCGAGTAGGCTTTCCCGGCTTCAATCTTCGAAAGAGCTACTTTCTGATTCTTTGTAAGTTTACCCATTTGTCAATTGAAGTTAATTAATCGTTAGCGGGAAATTCACCCTTTACGGTGATACCCATACTCCTGGCTGTACCTGCGACCATGCGCATTGCCGATTCAATGGTGAAACAGTTCAAATCGGGCATTTTGTCGGTAGCAATAGCCTTAACCTGGTCCCAAGTGATCTCAGCCACTTTCTGACGGTTAGGCTGGCTCGAACCCTTCTTGACCTTGGTAACCTCGAGCAGCTGGATAGCCACGGGAGGGGTCTTTACGATAAAGTCGAAGCTCTTGTCAGTGTAATACGTGATGATTACAGGAAGAACTTTACCGGCTTTGTCCTGGGTGCGGGCATTGAATTGCTTGCAAAACTCCATGATGTTGATACCCTTGGAACCGAGAGCGGGACCTACGGGAGGCGAGGGGTTTGCTGCCCCGCCTTTAATCTGCAATTTGATCTGTCCAGCAATTTCTTTAGCCATTTCTTGATCTTTTTGATTGATTTAGTTACTTGCGCCTATCCGTGGAGCGGTAAGAAACCACATTTCGGGAGGCCGGGCGATGCGTAACCATCGCTTCTCCCTCCGGCAAGACGCCTAACCGGGGTTCGGGAAACGCCGCAACGGACGCCGCCCTGATTTTCGTTTCCGGGAGAAGTGCCGCAGGCTTTGGAAGCGTTGCCTGTAAGACATCCCGGAATAATGTCGCGCAAAAAATCTCCCGGCCTACAGTGGCGGCAACGCCGCCGTGCTGACTGAAAGATTTCCTTAGCTATATTACTCGCGCTCTACCTGTGAGTTGTCCAACTCCAAAGGAGTGTCGCGATCGAAAATTTTCACACTGACCTTCAACTTCTTCTTCTCCGGGAAGACTTCCGTCACCTTTCCGTTGAAGCCGTTGAACGGGCCGTCGATAACCTTTACCGTCTCGCCCACCATGTAATCGTTCACCCCGTCGTCGAGGTTCTCGTTAATCTCATCGGCAGTGCCGAGCATACGCATGACCTCGCTCTCACGCAGGGGTTCGGGCTTGGCATCCTTGCCGCGTCCCTTAAGGAAGTCTATTACGTTGGTGGTATTGGTAAGTTCGTGAATCACCTCGCCCACAAGGATGGCCTCAATGAACACATATCCGGAGTAAAGATTTTTCTCCTTCACTACCTTTTTGCCGTTCTTGACAGAGAGAACCTTCTCTGTAGGAATCAGCACCTGGAACACATAGTTCCCAAGATCGGTATTCTTTATCGCGCCGTCAAGCAGTTCCTTTACTTTTGCCTCCTTGCCCGATATAGCGCGGAGCACATACCAGGCACGACGGGGCGCATCGGCTCTGTGCAGACGTTGCATCTGCGACTTCTGGTCATCGGTGTACTGTTTCTTCGCTTCCATAACAATGTGTACTAAAGCGCCTTTGGCATCAGTTACCGAAACTGTAGATGAAGTGCATCAGCGTATCCACCACCTGGTCCATCAGGAAGATGATGATTGCTATAATCACAGAGGCAAGCATAACGATGCATGCGCTCTTGATAAGCTGTGTCTTGGTAGGCCAAGAAGTCTTATAACGAAGCTCGTCGTAAGACTCCTCTATATTGGTGATTAACTTTAGTTTTTTCATCTGTGTTCTTTTTGCACGGGTTGAGAGACTCGAACTCCCGACACTCGGTTTTGGAGACCGATGCTCTACCGACTGAGCTAAACCCGTGTGTAAAAAGCGCCGTCCGTGAGGAGGGTAAGACCCGGCACACGGCCGGCGCTTTTGGTTTTATCTATTCCGCGACCATACCAAAAGGCGAGGTGCGGGATAAGATGACTTATTAGTCGAGGATTTCGGTAATCTGACCCGAACCTACGGTGCGGCCACCTTCGCGGATAGCGAAACGCAGACCCTGGTCGCAAGCAACCGGTGTGATGAGGTCTACGATAATCTCAACGTGGTCACCGGGCATTACCATCTCTACACCTTCGGGGAGAGTAATCTCACCGGTAACGTCAAGCGTACGGATGTAGAACTGGGGACGGTAGTGGTTATGGAACGGAGTGTGACGGCCGCCTTCTTCCTTCTTCAGGATATAAACGGAAGCTTTGAACTTCGAGTGGGGCTTAACAAGACCCGGGTGGCAGATTACCATACCGCGCTTGATTTCCTTCTTGTCAATACCACGGAGGAGCAGACCAACGTTGTCACCGGCTTCACCCTGATCAAGGAGCTTGCGGAACATCTCGACACCGGTTACGGTTGACTTCATGTCAGCGCCGAGACCCATGATCTGAACTTCGTCACCAACCTTAACGATACCGGTTTCGATACGGCCGGTAGCCACGGTACCACGACCTGTGATTGAGAACACGTCCTCAACAGGCATAAGGAAGGGTTTGTCTATATCGCGGGGAGGCAGGGGAATCCACTCGTCAACAGCGGCCATGAGTTCCATAACCTTAGCTTCCCACTGGGGTTCGCCGTTGAGGGCGCCCAGGGCAGAGCCACGGATGATGGGGGTTTCGTCGCCATCGTATTCGTAAGCGGAGAGAAGTTCGCGCATTTCCATTTCAACGAGTTCGAGCATCTCTTCGTCATCGACCATGTCGCACTTGTTGAGGAAAACAACCAGACGGGGCACGTTCACCTGACGGGCGAGCAGGATGTGCTCACGAGTCTGGGGCATAGGACCGTCGGTAGCGGCAACCACGATGATTGCACCGTCCATCTGGGCAGCACCGGTAACCATGTTCTTCACGTAGTCAGCGTGACCCGGGCAGTCAACGTGTGCGTAGTGACGGTTTGCGGTCTCGTATTCTACGTGAGCGGTATTGATAGTGATACCACGCTCTTTTTCCTCGGGGGCGTTGTCAATCTGGTCGAAGGACTTAACCTCAGAGAGACCAGCCTTGGCCAGCACGGTAGTGATGGCGGCGGTCAGAGTGGTTTTACCATGGTCAACGTGGCCGATGGTACCGATGTTAACATGCGGTTTGGTTCTTTCGAATTTCTCTTTAGCCATAACTTTGCTATTAGTATAAAAATTGTTAGAATCAGAGTAAGGATGCCGGCCGATATATTCACCAAAAGCCACCGCAGCAGAGATTATTCCCTTGTGGCGGGGCAGGATTGATTTCAACCGACAAGCCACGACAATGGTAAGGCACTGCCGGGGCTGTGTTGATTTCTTATAAAGAAGAGCCGATGACGGGATTTGAACCCGTGACCTCTTCCTTACCAAGGAAGTGCTCTACCACTGAGCTACATTGGCATTGCATCCGACCCTCATGCACGGACATGCCGGAAGAGGCAGGATTTTGAGCGGAAGACGAGGCTCAAACTCGCGACCCTCAGCTTGGAAGGCTGATGC
>CAJUBM010000004.1 GCA_910584735.1 uncultured Muribaculaceae bacterium | reverse complement strand
CGCCTCTTCTGGTGGCCAGCCGTCCCGGAGGTCCGGCGCCACTATAAAGTTACCTTGGATAATGTTTTTCGTTGGAAGATTGGTATCTCCTAATTACGACACATTACTATATAGCAATCAAAGTTAACGCACAACCACTTTCTCAACGCCGTCACCGGCCCGGACTACATATATGCCCGTTGCAACAGGAACGTCAACCGAGGCACGGCCAAGTCCCGAGGAGACTGTGACTCCGGCAGCGTTTACTACAGCATATGCACGTCCGTCAAGACCTGTGATAGAGATTACGCCGTTTCTTACGGTGACAGTCACGCCGTCCACACCTATGCCCTCCAGCGAGGTCTCTCCAAGAAGCACGGCCCGCGACTCTCCCTTGTCATAGACAGCCGAAACCGAATATACATGACTGTCGCTGTCGGAGGCAATGGATGATGATAGCGAAGTTGATGGCGCATCGTTAAGTCTAACGTTATCCTTATAGATATTATATCCGAGGAGTTCAAGCTGCATGGGCTCACCCTCTGCGGGGACGAAGGCCACGTCATCGATGAATGTCTGGTTGGTGCCGGTCTCGGCAAAGGAGCATCCCCTGATGGCAAACCGCCGCGCTCCGTCAGGCACTACGAACACTATCTGAGTCCAATCGCCGGGCAGCGGGTCTACACGCCGGGCCAGCGTGAAGTCTGCGGGGTCGGTAGAACCGTCGCTCCAAAGCAACTCTATTGTCTCAGGCGTATAGCGGTCGTAACTACGAGCCATAAGCGAAATCATCTGCTGGCGACCACATAGCAGAGGTGAGATAGCCCAGTCGTCCTGCTGTACGGCGGCATTGAATGTCTCGTTCACAACATACATATTGGCAAGATACTGAGTGCCGGAATAGCCGAAATAGTCATCGTTGAACTCTTCAAAAAGACGGCTCTGTACCCACCACGACTGGCGGGAATGTGTCGGTATGCCCGGGAAATCAATCATCTCAAATGTGGAGGCACTGACAATACCACCTATCGGCGCCCGGTCTACGTCTACAAATATCCATTCCCCGGCATCGGTTGTAAACTCGCCGGTATTGAACACATCGCCATAGCTTTCAAAATCATCGGTGAACCTTGCAGGGAGAGCCGAAGCCATATCAGGGGCATCCCATACCATTACGGCAGGATTGTCCTCGCTCAGACGCACGTTTGCAGGTTCGGGAAGTAACATAAGGTTACGTCCTACCACAGCTACGGAAGTGGCGTTATTCCCCGAATTAGAATCTCCTTCAGTCTCTACCACTACATAGAACTCGTTGCTTACAGGGTCGTTCACACCCAGGATATGTTCAAATTCCACAATCTCGCTCGAACTGAACTCCAGACTTCCGAGGTCTTTCGTTGCCGCTATAGTGCCATTCTTATAAAGGATGGCCTTATGCGAGGCAACAGACTTCGTACCGAGATTCGTGATACGGGCCTTTACAGTGAATTTCTCACCCGGCACAGCCTCAACGGGAGCCGTCACCCCGTCTATTCCGAGGTCTACGGAGGGGACACCGGCGATATTGATATTGTCTATAAGGATCCAGTTATACCCGTTATCACCATGAGCCTTTATGGTACCCTTGAACACGAGGTTAACTACCTTTCCCTTATACGCTGAAAGATCCACTGCCACAAATTCCCAGGCCTGTACGGTGCCGAGGTCGCCTACAACTATGTTTTTCAGACTTTCACGCTGGCCGTCACATTCCACGAAAACCTCAATCTCATTGTAGTCCTTACCGTTACTGTTCAGCCAGTTGTAAGTGTAGAACGTCAGCATCGGGTCGGCATCGCCGCCGAGGTCGATTCTTGGAGAGAGAAGCTCGGTCCATTCGTTATGGTAGTTGCCAAACTCATCGTTTACGTACGACCAGCCGAACATGCCGGCAAAACCGTTGTCGCCGTCCTGCGCCCCGTCAGCCGAATTGAACGAGCGGTCCATCAGGCGGTTCCATCCGTTAAACTGCTGGAAGGACATCGCCCGCTCGTCATCGCTGATAGATGCAATCTGCGGACCATTGCTCTTACCGTCACCCCAGGGATGTTCAAGCGTATAGTTGGGGAACGATTCTTTGAACGGCAATGTCAGGGCTCGTCCGACCGGCAGGTTATCCGATTTCTCGGCATATCCCCCGCCCTTTGAATTCACAGCGTTCACCTTGACATATACAAAACCATGATCGCGACCTCCGTCAAATTCCGGCGTAAGGGTGTAGGACGTGCCATCTATCCCCTCATATGTGGCGTTCCCGTGATAATAGGCATTATCCGGGTACACTTCCACACGGTAGGTAACATCACCGTTAAGAGGATAACCCTCCCAGTCTTTTGTAGGCGGCTCCCAGCTTACCTTGATTTCATCGGCGCCTGAACCGGGGGCTATCGTTATATTCCCGACCTCTCCCGGACGGTTAATCCCTACATAGGTCTTTACAGGCTCGCACAGACTGCCGGCAACTCCGCCGGTATATGCCATAGCGGTATAGCTTTTGGTGCCCTCTTCGGTAATGGCATCGTCAGAGAATGTGAAAGCCTCTCCCGGCGTAGGGGCGTCTACGGTAGCCACCACGGCGCCATCGCGCATCACCTCAATTTTCTCAATCGCCGGCAGAGAATGACCGTTGACAGTCGCAGACGGCGCCCGCCCTGTACCCGTAAGATGCAACAGACCGGCGGGATCGGCCTTCACAGCCAGTTCCGTTACGGCAGCAGGCGCCTCCGTGCTCACAGGGGCAGTGATGGTCAGTTCCTTCACATAGAGATAATATTGGTCGGCATCGCTTATAGCATGCAGACCGATGAAGAACTTGCCGTCCCGGTCAGGTATGATATCGAATTCGAATTCATCGGGGTCGGAACTGATACCCACAATCTCGGTAGATTCAAGCACCGTGGTTGCCATAGCCTCGGGAGTTGCAGCGTACCCAATCTTCACTTCAAGCCGTTCGGGATAGCTTGAAGGGCGGCTCCAGCCATGGGCATAGGCCGTGAGCTTCACAATATACTTACATCCGGCATAGGCACGGATAGGAGGAGAAATCAGCCAGTCATCAGCCGGATTTGCACCGTTATAACGATACCGCACATTGCCATACTGGCTTTCCCAGGTAGAGCCGTCATTATTCACATCAAACACGCCCCAGTCTCTGGCATAATAAGAATCACCTTCCGACATAGCATAGGGCAGAGCCAGAGTACCAGTGGTAACTATAGGACTAACAGCCGGCTCGGAATTGAAATCACCCTGCGATGCTACAACGCTGTAGGATACGTTCTCTATCCCCTGCGCCTCATAAGTATCGACTATTGACAGAACCTCGGTCTTGTCGGCAACGACCACTCCCGCAGGCAGACGCGTCACAGTGTAGCGTATATCAGCCGTATTGATATAACCTTCGTTCACGCCGGTGGTTACGGCGGCCCATGACACAACGAATTGATTCGCACCCTCATCATAGGAAACATCAACCGTCTCAGGGGCAACCGGGATATCGGGCCCGACCCAGCCCGTGGTACGCGACTTCTTTCCGTTACCGGCATCATTTGAGGCAAACACTACGAAATTATGCTTGCCGGCGGCAGACACGGTGACTTCGGCGTTAACCGTGGTGCCATATGCGGCGGTTCCGGTTGCCAGAGTTTCCTTTCCGTCCATCACCGTCCAGGCGGCATTGCCGGAAGCGGCCGATCCGTCATTAAGCTCCGAGGGCATCGTGAACGAAAGAGTACCCGTAAGCGACCCGTTTTGGAAATCAGGCACAGGAGCCGAGGGCGTCCCCGGAGCCTTGTCCTCGACAGGCTCTGCCGAGATGAACATCGAGGTTATGCACTTACCCGGGAATTCGGCAAGCTCGCGCATCTCACCCGTGGCGGGGTTGATACTGTAGACAATAGCTTTCTCCACATTCCCGGTAGAGGCATCGTTGCCGTTGAATATAAATATGAAATCGCCGGTATCAGGGTCGAAATCGGCAGTCCAGCCGTGCTTCAGGTCACCCGACAAGCCAAGATTGTAGTCCCCGCTGTTCACTCCGTTTTCCATGTTCACCTTGCCGAACTTTCCGTTCTTGGTAACGCCATAGAGCACCCCGTCCGCAGAGAAGGCCATAGCCCGCGATGTCTCTTCCGGCATCATCGTAGAACCGCTTGCAAGGCTTACCTGCGACCCGGCAGACAGGTCGAGTTCATACATGGCATACATCATCGACCCATAGTCGCAAAAGGCATAACCTTTCCCGGTAAGTGGGTCGATAGCCATATCGCTGGCTCGGTAGGCCGTAAAATAAACTTCGTTGCCTACAGGTTCCCAGCTATCTATGTCGTAGGCCTGCACCTTATGCCCGTGGGGATCGCTGTCAGTATCCCAGTAATCGGCATATCGGCCATCATGGCAGGCATAGAAGAGATTGCCGTAACGCGCCCCGCCATAATAGGAACTCACAGCGGACAGCCGCGTCATCTCTCCACCGGCCACATCAGGAAGGCGGTAGGTGCCAATCTCCCCTGTTGAATAGTCATAGACCGTAGCCGTAATAATGGGGAGTGCCGTGCCATCCTGCGCCTTCATTCTTACTACAGGCCCGGATTCTTCCCTCACGCTCATCTCTGCGGCCCGCTTTCCAACCACAACTTCCGCCACTGCGTCAGGCGGAGACGAAGGTTTCGCAAAATCCCCCATGAGGGGTACACGCTGCAGCGTGTTGTGGTTCGTCGGCAAAAGAGCCAGTGCCGGAAGAGCCAGTGCCGTCACTCCTAAAGCGACAAACGCTGTGATGTAATTTCCTTTCATGCACAATTTATTTAAGTGAATAAGATATTGGTTTTGAGAAGCAGAATAAACAATGTCAAAATGCTGTATATCTAAGTTTATTTATGGCAAAGTTATAACTTTTATCAATAATTAAAAACTTTTTGCACAACAAAAACAGCATCATCCCCGAGAAAAGCTATTTTAATACATTATTATCGGTGCATCCGGAGTCTGGTTCTTAATATCGTATGATTTTCGTAGGCCTATGGCAAAAGTTAAATAAACGCCTGATTTTTAATAGTATTTAACCAGGATGCGATACAACAAACACATTCTGGGGGATGTTCTAATGATACAGAGCGGGAACTGAAGCCCCGTTCACACGGGGTAATCCAAAAATGATTTCCCCCCACCCTATAAGAAGCACTTAATTGTAAGCATAATGTGATGAATGGAGAGTGAGGTAGTCGTGAGACCACCTCACTTTTTTGCCTTTATTATTTTTAATTATTTTTAACAATTGGGGGGGGTAATTTTTCCCTTTTTGTCGTACATTTGCCACGATATCCCAATCGTAGACAAAAATATTAGCGATCTTAAACCTCACGAGCATATCTCGGTAAATAAAAAACTATCGAAAACACTACCGATTCAGAATGTTCTGAGATTTGTGATAAAACCTTTCTACTGATTTTTTGAACGTCCCGGTTACACATCCCGCAAGACATTCCCACATAGTAATCTATTCCTATTCAAAAATATTTATGGCTGTACACAGTAACAAAAGCGTACACTGCCGCCAACGATGGCCGGCTATACCACTTCTATCTATTATTATGTCTATTACAGCGGTATCAGGCGCTGATGCCGCAACCGTCTACTTCGATAACGGCACGTTAGGATATGACGAAGACAACCTGAAAATCCACTATTGGAACCGGGCGAACACCAGCGAATCCACCACATGGCCGGGGGTAAGCGTTACGGAGTATGACGAGGCTCACGGATTGTGGAAATGCGATGTGCCCGACTATCCAGGCGGCACAGGTTTCCTTATCAACTCCGGAAGCCGGCAGACAGGCGACCTGCTGGCGGTTGACGGCCATGTTTACGGGGAAGCCGGCGATGTAGGCGCGCTCGACTCCTGGCTGGCAAACGGCAGACGTCCCGAGATAAAGCTGCGCTACGGAAAGACCTCACAGACGATGGCAGAAGTCGTTATGGCCGTTGATGCCGAAACCGGCATATACAGCGCAACGGTGAATCTCGAGAAAGGCATGCTGTTCAACTTCTCCAAGGGATATCTGATAAAACCAGCCGGCCCGATATATTATTCGGGGAAAGCAAACGATACTACAGACGCCTATATCGGCTCCACATATAGTTCCACACAAACATCCACGGGAGCCTGTTACGTATGGAGCGATGGAGATGGCACTGTAACCATAACCCTACGTTGCCACGGCACCAAGAAAGATGAATGTCCGTTCGATATAACACTTACCGGCAACGGCCCTATCGCCACCAACAGTGTGCAAATAATGACCTCAATGGACGATTATGCACCACTGCCGACCATCACCGCAGGCGACGGCATATATAACTACACATTCAAAGGTATGGGAGGTGGAGTAGACTTCTATTTCTCCCACCCTGATGCCAACGGAAACTACCGCCATACCTTCCATCCGGCCATCAACGGCTTTGCGGCTACATTCAACAATCCGATAGGCTTTACCAACAGCGGGAACTCGGAGACAGTGCATCCCGAATTTGCCGACAATACATGGAAGATAATCACCGAACCCGGGGTTGAATACACCATCTGCGTGGATCTCTCAAATTGGGAGCATCGCACTGTCACAGTGAAAAGGGCCAAAATCTCCGTCCCTGCCCTTACAGTGACCCCGCGCCAGTTCCCGGCAGTGTACCTCCTATCGGAGGTGATAAACTTCGGACGCATATCGCCGGAATACGAGATGATTCCGGGAGAGGACGGCATATACCGCCTCTCATCCTTCCCCATGCGCAACACCACCTGCCGCAACTCCCTGTTCCAGATGGAGGAATTCCCTGTCTACGTTATTATCTACGACACTCCCGAGGCGGAAGGCCGTGTTGTGAAGTGGAACAACGGAGAACCTTATACCGTAAATCCAAATATCTCGAACATACAGCCCGGTTGGGAATACAATGCCACATTCAATATCGAGACAGAGGAAATAACCTTCTCCCCCGCCAAAGGGTCTATCGTAGCTTCGCGCCTCCCCTATCTTGGAATCGTGGGCGCCAATTTCCGTCAGGAACGTTCATATCCTACCCCTAACGCATCTAACACCGATGAAGGATGGCAGGAGAGCTATATACAGTACGGTCCTGACGGTGAACCGCTGCTTGACTCCAACGGACGGGTTATGTACAACACCATGTGGCCACCGAAGAACAATATATTCTTCAACTCCGTAATCGGCGACAAATCCATCTCCCTCTCCTCCGACAACCTTACATTCTCACCATATATCCCTCACTCGGAGGATGTTGACGAAACCGGCTCTATGACCGGCGCACAGTGGAAGAAATACCTCTCCGAGATAAGCAAGGCCGATGGCTATGCCGATGAGGATAATCCCTACCGCAACCTTTCGGTAGACGGTAGCGACGACGCCACGAAGACGCTGGTTGACAATGTGCGCTACCGCCGCTTCGTTGTCAACAACATGTGGATGCTCGGAGCTTTCAAAATCTGGACAGGATGGAGCGGGGCATGGCGCCGCGAGAGCGCTCCCGTAGCCACAAACGCACAGGCCGTGGCCCAATGGGGCAACCACATGAGCGTCGGTTATTTATGCGGTGTAACGGAATTGGAGAACGGCGACAAGGCCACCCCCAACAACCATCCGCACACCATAGCGTCACAGACCGCCTATACCCTAAATCCCGACGGACACGACTTCCTGTTCGAGGACGCCACATATTTCGCCACGGTGGAATTCTTCATCCCCTATTCTGAAGATGCCCGCGCCAACGGTTCTGTGCTCTACACCACCGAGATGTTCGGCGGCGCCGAGATTCAGGCACGCGACCTCACTGGCCATCGCGGCGCATACCTTCCCCAGCTATCCTATATGCCTGAAGGATATATGGTGAAAGGCTACCGCATAGTTCGCTGTGACGCCACCGTGAACCTCAAATCGCCCCACAAGGCCGACTGGCAACCTGTAGGCATAAATCATAACAACGTGGCCACGGAGAAGGCCGTAGTCTACGAATATTCAGGCGAGCCTATCCTCACGGCAGAGGCTTTCAATGAGATATATCCCGACTTTACACCCGACAACATCCTTGGCGACGGCCGTTATTTCTATTACCTTGAAGTAGACTTCACCGATACCGCAGGTTCCGGCACGGTACGTTCTGCGGTTGTCCCCTCCAACCCGTTGGTAATACGGCGCAGTGAAGCCGAGACCGCCCTTGAAGTGTTCCAGTTGGTATCAGAAAAAGGTACAGACAGATATGTAACATTCAAAGCTGATGCCGCAGACCCCTCAAAAGCGGAAGAAGGCGCACCGATATACACACTGACCGATGCCTCGTCTGTGACTCCGGCAACCGTGACGGATCCCGCATATGGCGATGGCTCTTCCTATATCTGGACCGACCGTGTGCTGCTTTCGGCCCCGCTCCCTGACGACTATCTGGCACTTGAAGCCGAATCAAAGACGGTGAAATCGTTAACCTTCCACGGCAATAACGGCCTGACGGACACAGCTATTGAGGGAGCATCCGATGGCAACAGATATTTCGCCGTCTACGAAGATGCCGATTTATCGGACGACAATGTGCTTTATGCCACGATGGAATACGAATATATCCCCGTAGGAGGAACCTCCCTGCAACAGGGGGTATCGACCTTCCGTATGACCAACTGGCAGCCCACACTCCCCTCCTATGCCGCCGGGAAATTCTCCAATCTTTCGGTAGAGAACAGTCTGACATCCGATTCCGATGTAGCCCTGCATCCCGAAACCATGGAGATAACCACCCCGTCTATGGCTACCGACATACGCCTCAGCGCCGACCTTACCCTTGACGCTCCCAATATGGAATGTTCCACACAGGCCACTGTCTCATTCTCGGGAATCGGCAGCGGGGAGGTCGAGACTGATGCCGGAAATATCACCATCGGATTAAACGCCATTCCCCCTAAGGACGAAATATTCCTTCAGGCCGCGACATCATTCCCGGAAGGGAACCCGGTATACAACCGTTGGAACAATCCGGATGCCGCCCTACTATTCAACCTCGCAGCCCCGGAAAGCGTAGACTACGACCGATGTGTGTGGTACTCCTACCGCGACAACGAGAACGGCAAAACCGTGGTGACACACGCCGCATGGCTGTACAGTATCGATGTCGTTCCCGGCAACTCTACAGTAGCTCTCGCCGATGAGCCTCAAAATGTGAAATCGCTCGTTCCGGCAGCAGAAAATTCCCACTTCATATTCGGTGCGGACGGGAATGACGACTCCGATGAAAACTTAACCGCTATGAAGTCCTCGCTGCTGAACTACGACAACCTGTTTGACGCCGAACTTACCTTGGAGGAGAAATACGTAGGGGAATGGTATAACGGCATCGATTCTGAATTCAAAGGCAGCGGAGAATACTCCGTCAAGGTAGCCCATGCCTATCTGTTCGACAGCGCCACGACACTCACCCTCCCGGACACTCCGGCTGAAGCTGCCGCCAAGCATGGCAAAGCCCGCGCCGCAGATGTCTCCGCCACCCATACAGTGCTTGCCGGCCCGTATGCATACAAAGAGATACACATCAAGGACCAGCAGATGACAGCGTTGGAGAATATCACCGATGGCGACACTGTGGTTATCGGCGGTAACGGCCACATAACCTCCACCGGCAATGTTGCCGTCTATACTCCCGGCGGCATACTGGTGGCCTACGGCAGCGGACGCCACAGCCTCCCGCAGGGTATCTACATCGTAGACTGCGGCGAAAACACAGTTAAAGTAACCGTGCGCTGACGTTTGCCCGATACACTTATACGGTAGAAAACAACACCGGCTTAAAATAAGTAAATGTATTATAATTCGAAGACACCTGTCTTCCAACGAAAAACAT
The DNA here is from genome assembly GCA_910584735.1 of uncultured Muribaculaceae bacterium. Classification (GTDB taxonomy): domain Bacteria; phylum Bacteroidota; class Bacteroidia; order Bacteroidales; family Muribaculaceae; genus UBA7173. The sequence goes on along the minus strand of CAJUBM010000004.1, from coordinate 31,463 downwards.
TATCCGTGGTAACTTTATAGTGGCGCCGGACCTCCGGGACGGCTGGCCACCCGAAGAGGCGGGGTATTCCTGATGGTTAAATATTACATGCATAAAATCAGAATATTGCCTAATAAAACGCATCTATAGAACTCCGCCTCTTCGGGTGGCCTGCCGTCCCGGAGGTCCGGCGCCACTATAAAGTTACCATTGCCAAAAGTGTTATATAACAAAAGCGGTGTGTCAAAATTCATTTTTTTGACACACCGTTTTATTTTTGTTATTTTTGCAGATTAATTAGACATAGGTAACTGTTTCAGGACTTCCAAATATGACAACTGACCTCGAATTTCAAAAACTAATGGCGGGCGATACCATCCCGCCCGCCATCAGCGAACTCTATATAGCGGCCTTTCCCGAAGAGGAACGGCGTCCGCTCGAATCCATACGACAACGCATAGAGGCCGGCGACCCTGTTTTCAACTTCTTCATTCTAAGACATGGAGGAAAAGAGGTCGGATTCGCAACCGTATGGCGTCTACCGGGGGCCACGTACATAGAACACTTTGCCATCTTCCCCAACCTGCGCGGCCACGGATACGGCGCCGATGTGATAACGGAACTGCTCGACAAAACACGTCTTGAAAACCTCGGCCTCAACCCATCGGCCCCGCTGGTTCTTGAGGTGGAACTCCCCGAATCATCCGATATGGCCGTTCGGCGCATAAATTTTTACCGCCGCTGCGGCCTGGAGCCTATGGAAGATTTCCCATATTTCCAGCCCCCCTATGTGCAAGGGCAACCCGAGGTTCCGATGATGCTTATGACCTCCGCCCCCCTTCCCGACCCTGAGGGCTTCGTCATAATACTCCATACAATAGTATATAACCAGTGATGAATCTTCCAAATCTGAAAATATACCTGCTAATCCTCACAATATGTGCCTCCCTTGCCTCATGCTCCGACAAAAAACATGAGGCAACAGCGACATCATCCTCGCGCTTGGAAGTAACCGCCGGAATCCCGCCACTGGAGACCATGGTGAAGGAAATCGGAGGTGACTCTGTGAACGTCACCTGCCTTATGGGTGCAGGCACCGACCCTGAATCATTCGACCCCGGAGCTTCCGCATTGCGCAGCGCAGCCGAATCAAGAATCTACTTCGCCATAGGCTCACTACCTTTCGAGGAGCAACTGACGAAAGGTCTTAAGGAGAACAACAGACAGATCGACATCATAAACCTCGCCGGCGAAGTGGACCCTATATACGGTACACACGGGGAGGATGCCGACCCCCACATCTGGTTATCCGTGCGCAATGCCCGCAATATGGCAAAAAAGATATTCGATGCTCTTTCAGAAGCACGGCCCACGGCGCGTGGCTACTTTGAAAACCGGCTCCGCATCATGGAGGGGCGGCTTGACTCACTCGACAACGCGTTCTCCCAAGCATTAGCCCCCCGGCACGGCGGGACATTCATCATCGGACACCCCTCGCTGACATACATGGCCCGCGACTACGGCCTACGGCAGATTGCCCTCACACCCGGACACAAGGAAAACTCAGCCCTGTCAATGCGACAGCGTCTTGATGACGCCGCCGCATCATCACCGCTCGCTATATTCACCCAGCCCGGCCCGGACGGACGTATGACTGCCGAGGCGGCAGAAAGGCTCGGCATACCGGCCACTCGGTTCAACCCCATGTCGCCCGACTGGGAAAAACAACTCTCTACTGCCGTTGCCGCCCTCTCCGCTTCCAAATAAGAATCTATGACCGCAGGACGACAAACCATCATACAACTGGAGAATGTAAATTTCTCCACAGGGGGCAGAGAAATACTCCGGCAGGTAGATTTATCAGTCTGCCGTAACGACTTCTTAGCCGTTACAGGCCCGAACGGCGGAGGCAAGACCACCATGCTACGGTTGATTCTCAAGCTGCTGAAACCGACCTCGGGAAATATATCATATCTCACACCTGACGGACTCCCTACCGAAAGACTACATATAGGGTATCTTCCGCAGAAAAACATGATTGACTCCCGTTTCCCTATCACAGTGCGCGAGGTTATCGAATCGGGACTGATGTCACTTAAGGGCCTCTCGAAAACTGAAAAGAAAGAACGGGTGGAAGAGGTGCTTGACACTATCGACATGCGTTCTCACATCGCCAACCCCATCGGGGCGCTATCAGGCGGCCAACTACAGAGGGTGCTGCTCGGGCGTGCCCTGGTCTCAAACCCTCCCGTATTGGTGCTTGACGAACCTCTGAGTTATCTGGACAAGCATTTCGAGGAACGCACATACGAAATTTTAGAGAACTACCGCTCCAACCGCACCATCATACTCGTCTCACACGAGATGAGCCGTATCGCCAGTATGGCAAACCGGCATATAATCGTAGACCATACCGTACATGAATGTCATGGCAGCCACCATTTCGTGGCGTGTGACTGTGACTGACTTTTACATCCCCGAAAAATGAGCAACAATAAACAGACCATCCCCGCGCCACGCCCGATAGAGCTATTGGCACCGGCCCGCGATGCCGCCACCGCGATAGAAGCCATACGCCACGGAGCGGATGCGGTGTACATGGGCGCGTCAAGCCATGGAGCGCGCCAATCGGCGGCCAATACGGTAGATGATATCGCACATGTGGCACGTTACGCACATCAGTTCGGGGCAAAAGTATATGTGACCGTCAACACCATAATATACGATCGGGAGCTTGAACAGGTAAGAAAGCTCGTCTGGGAGCTATGGCGCGCCGGAGCGGATGCCCTCATAGTGCAGGACATGGCTCTTTTGGAGATGGATCTTCCTCCGATAGCGCTACACGCCTCCACACAGTGCGACACACGCACCCCGCAGAAAGCCAAATTTCTGAGCGATTGCGGATTCTCGCAGATAGTGCTGGCCCGCGAACTTTCCGCCGAAGAGATTGCCGAGATACACCGGCGTGTGGATACTCCTCTGGAGGTATTCGTACACGGGGCGTTGTGTGTGAGCTTCAGCGGCGACTGCCAGGCATCGTGGATGGTGACAGGCCGCAGCGCCAACCGTGGGGAATGTGCCCAGATATGCCGCCTCCCCTTCGACCTTGAAGATGAAACAGGTAGAAAGATTATACGTGACAGGCACCTGTTGTCGCTACGCGACCTTAACCGCTCGGCTCAACTGGCTCAATTGCTTGAGGCCGGAGCATCATCGTTGAAAATAGAGGGACGCCTTAAAGATACATCCTACGTAAAAAATGTGGTGGCGGCCTACCGCCGGGCCTTGGACGCCGTTATCGATGCCGAACCGGGGAAATATGTACGCGCCTCGTTCGGACGTTCCGAAACCACCTTCCAGCCCGACCTGGAGAAAAGTTTCAATCGCGGCTATTCCACATATTTTCTGACCGGCCTCCCCTCCGGCGGGGAACTGGCATCGTTCCGCACACCGAAATGGGTCGGCGAGCGGGTGGGAAAGGTCTGCCGTACCTCAGGGAAAATCATAGAAGCAGATTTGGATGTTCCCTTAAATAATGGTGACGGTATAGGATTTTTCAATACCCGTGGGGAATTTGAGGGATTCAGGGTGAACCGCGTAGAGGGAAACCGTCTTTTCCCCGCATCTCCGGCAACGCCCCCTGCCGGCGCGGAACTTTTCCGCAACAACGACATACGCAGGAATACGATGATGCAGGGCGCCACGGCCCGGCGAACAATCGCTGTGGAATTCACTCTCAGAGCCACAACGTGGGGAATAGCCCTTGAAGCCAGCGATGAGACAGGGTCACAGATAACCGTCGCCCGGCCCGCAGACCTCGCAGAGGCCCGCACCTCCCAGACCGATGGAAGACGCCACATACTCGAAAAGACGGGTGACACTATCTACCGTGTCACAAGGATAAACGACCGCGCCGGAAACGTGTTTATCCCGGCATCCGTCCTTACTTCGTTGAGACGGGATGCAATCTCTATGCTGCTGCAAAGGAATGAAATTGTGCGACAAACACCTAAACGCATCCGCACCGATAAAAAGCCGACACTCCCGGAAGGAACCGTGCTTTCGCGCCATGACAATATCGCCAACCGCCTGGCGGCTAAATTCTATCGCGAATGTGGATATAAAGAATATGAGGGCCGGGAGGCCGACATGCCGAAAGCCATAGAGATAAAAGTGCCTGATGAAGAACGGTCGGAGACCCGCGTAATGGAGTGCCGTTACTGCCTTCGCCGCGAACTGGGGGCATGCCTTAAGACCTCTGACGGCAAGAAACTGCCTAACGGATTATACCTGACCTCGGGACGTAACCGCTTCCGGCTGGAATTTGACTGCGGGAAATGCCTTATGCGGGTATGGTATCAGAATTTGATAACCAGTTCGGCCACCAACTTGTCACGCGACCCTCGAGGAACCTCTACACCACGGTCAAAGAAATAATTCTCATAGTTAAGATGCAACTCGGCCTTTACAGGCTTGTGGGTGTAGGAAATAGATGTGCCGAGCGTAAGTCTGCGGCGCGCATAATCATCAGTAATCAGACGTCCGTCAGCATCAGGCGTACCGGCCGAGTGATCCGACATACCGTCAAAACGTCCTTGGAATGATAATTTGTCGAACACACCGCGACTCAAAGGCAACCCGTAAGAGGCCATCATGTTCCAGGCGTGTACATCCTTATACGCACCCCCTACGTAGTGGAGATGCTGGTACTCACCCTCGATGAACCATCGGAAAAATTTCCACGACACCCCTCCGTCTACCACATTCATCCTCACACCGTAAGGCTTCATGGTAAGGAAGCTCGTCGACAGAGCCACATTCCCCACCTGCCATATAGCCTTTCCGGCGAAGTCCATAGCGTTCTGCCATACCTCATGGTCGCCCATCGGTGAGGAGTTATATACTCCGGCCTCTAACGTCAGAGGCACCGAGGGCGTGCCATGCCAAGCCAGCTTCAGCCCCACCTGATAGAGATTGGCAATCTGCTTGGCCATAAATGTGCGGTTGGCAAAGTAATAATCACCGGGGCCACGGAATACCCCCACGCCGAACGGTACCCTCATCTGTCCGGCCTGCACGTCCCAATCTGGTAGGAATTTCCAACGCGCCCAGGCGTCAAGCATCTTTATCTTTCCCCGGTCGCATGCATCCACACGCACAAAATAACTTAACGAGCGTAGGACATCACCCTCTACCGACACCCTGGCATTACGAACCTGGAAACGTTGTTCCCAATCCGGGAACTCGGCCTCATAACGGGTGCGCAGCACTCCGTGGATACGCGGCAGATAGTCGATTTTCTCAGTCTCTGACTGCACCCCCTCCGAAGCAAAGGCACATAACGGCACTGCCGCCATCGCGGTGGCAATACATAATTTGTTGAAACGCATATATAGGAAATGTGATAAATGATAGGTTAGATAGACACACTCGTAGCGAAAACGATTCTCAACAAGAGAAACCGGCGGAAAGACGCTGGCGCACGACCTCATAAATCATAACGCCGGAGGCTACGGACACATTCAGCGAACCGATTTCGCCAAGTTGCGGTATGGCAACAAGCTCATCGCAATGGCGAAGTATGTCGGGGTTTATCCCTATATCTTCCGAACCCATCACAATTGCCACGGGGCCGGTATAATCGACCTTCGTATAGTTCAACTCAGATTTCTCAGTAGCCGCGACCACCTTGTAGCCGTTATCTTTAAGAAACTTCACCGCGTTGAGAATCGAGCGCTCACGGCATACAGGGAGATAATGCAATGCCCCGGCCGAGGTCTTCACCGCATCGGCATTGACCCCTACCCCGCCACGGGCGGGGATTACCACGGCATCAGCCCCGGCACATTCGCATGTGCGGGCTATAGCGCCGAAATTACGAACATCGGTCACACCGTCAAGCACCACTAAGAACGGTACCATCCCCTCCTCATAAAGAGTAGGCACAAGTTCGGCCAGAGAATGGTAGGTGACAGCCGAGAGAATCGCAAGCACTCCCTGATGGTTACGGCGTGTGATACGGTCAATCTTCTCGGCAGGCACACGCTGTATAATAATACGGTGGCGGTGGAGACAGTCGAAAAGCTCGGCAGAGAGCTCACCCCCTTGCAAATCCTTCCTTATCAACACCTTGTCAATCTCCTTACCGGCCTCCACGGCCTCTATGACAGCACGTATGCCGTAAATATATTCATCCGGTTCAAGCATCGTCGTTAAGCAATCGTTATTCCAAGGGCATAAACGCCCTTATTGTCTGTTAATATTTTTTCAAAAGAGGGAGGGCTGTGACGGTTCTGTAGGGAATCCGAGCAGCGAACAGGCTGTTGCCCTGGCCGCCTCGTTATCCACCGAACCTGAAAGCATAAGAGCCAGTTCGTCAACACGGTCATCATCGGAAAGCTGCCGTATCCGTGTCACGGTTGACGAATCTGTGTCTTCTTTAAACACCTTATAATGAGCTGAGCCCTTGGCTGCTACCTGGGGAAGATGGGTTATGGCGATAACCTGTATGTTGTCGGAGATGGCGAGCATCATCTCGCCCATTCGGTTGGCCACATCGCCCGACACCCCGGTGTCTACCTCGTCGAAAATCAGAGACGGAAGTTCCATCTTATCGGCCACGATAGATTTTATCGAGAGCATAAGCCTTGAAATCTCCCCACCCGAGGCAGTATTTCCAACGGGTAGCAGCGGCTGGTTCTTGTTAAAGGCAAAAAGAAACTCTACCTGGTCTATACCTGTGGCCGACAGGTCGGCCTCCTTTACCGAAATCTCCACCTGCAGGTTCTTCATTCCCAGAGGTACGGCGCGCTCCTTCAATATATCGGCAAACTTGACCGCCTCCTTGTGGCGGACCTCGGAAATACCACGTGCAAGCTCCAAAGCCTCTTTCTTGGCCCGCCGTGCTCCCTGTTCGAGGTCGCGCAGAGCCTCATCGCCTGAATCTATGGCATCAAGCTTCCCCTTGATGGAATCACGTATGCCTATAAGTGCTGCAACAGTGTCCGTATGGTGCTTCCGTTCAAGGTCATAGAGCAGGTTGAGACGCTCCTCTACGGCCTCAAGCTGCCCGGGGTCGGCTGAAAGCGAGCGGTCATACTCTTGGAACGAATCCGCCACATCACGGCACTCCACCCTCAGAGAATCCAGGCGTTCGGCCAGCATATCGGCATCCTCGATTAGATCCGACAACGATACAGCCCCGTCATAAGCCTGCTTCAACATGGAGTCGGCGTTCTCCTCACCCTCGCGCAATGCCGAAATAACCGAGGCAAGAGCCTCCTTTATATCGGCCATATTCGACAACACATCGCGCTCACGCTCCAGTTCCTCCTGCTCGCCGTCTACAAGCTGTGCCTGGGCGAGTTGCGCATACTGATGACGCAGATAGGCCTCCTCGCGGCGTGTCTGCTCAATCTTGCGGCGCGTAAGCTGGTACTCCTTCACGGCATGTCGGTAACGCGAATACTGCCCGGCAAATTCTGCCAGGCGCTTATCGTTACCGGCCAGCGAGTCAAGCACACGCAACTGGTAGGGAGGGGAGGCAAGCAACAGGTTCTGGTGTTGCGAATGAATATCAACGAGCATCAACGCCATCTGCCTCAGAACGGTAAGCGTCACAGGCGTGTCGTTTATGAAAGCCCGCGACCTTCCTCCGGGTGCCACCTCCCTGCGCAATATTATATGCCCGGGGTCAAAGTCTATATCGTTCTCCTTGCAGAAAGCCTCCATTCCCGCGAAAGAATCGGCAGAGAAAGAAGCCTCCACCACCGATTTGCGAGAGGCATCACGCATAGCCTTGGAATCTGCCCTCCCACCCATAAGGAGCGACAGGGCACCGAGCATGATTGACTTTCCGGCTCCCGTCTCGCCGGTTATTATATTCAATCCGGGGTGCAGGGTTATGTCAACCGTATCAATCAGCGCATAGTTCGATATATGTAGCGTCTCTATCATTATAATAGCGTCTCTATCATTATAATAAGGTGAGGTGGCGGCTCGAATCCGTTATTTGTTCGTACCTGCCTTGATGTAGTTGATACGCTTCATCTCGGTCGGGTACAGTGGGGAAAGAATCTCCACTACCTTTTCACGTTCGGTCTGCGAGCCTTTGGTGTAGATATTAACAAGTTCGTCAAGTTTGGCGTCCTTGAACATAGACAGCCCTACAGACATGGGGTCGGCCTGATAGACCGCCTGCAACCGTGCGAGCGTATCTGTAATCTTGGCGCGTCCCTTATCGGGAGATAGCGACATCTCATCCAACCCGAGACGATGGTAGTCGTACATCATATCGCGCAACACCGATGTGGCGGGCGCGGTGAAGGCATCAAGCACCCCGGAACGGTTTTTCTTGTCTTCAAAAGCCTTCCAGCCTATCTCGCCCGAGGACTGTGCCATCTGCACAATCTGTGCCAGACGGTCGAAATATTCCTGACCTCCTTTTGGAGAAAATGAATCGAAATCAACCGCGATTATCAGATATGCGTAGAAATTTAAAATCGCCGTAAGCTGGCTCTCCATGGTGTTCGGAGAGAACACCAACGGCTCCCCCTCCTGATACATGAAGTCTATCTTCGTGTCCTTGAAGTTAATGAGCGTGGTTGTGTATGTGGAATTATAGACCGGCCGAGACGACTGCACCTGCAGATCCCCCTTCAACACACCGTCGGTATTCTCCTTTATGGTGAAGAACATACGGCAGTCAATCTTTTCGTTGGTCGAGAACTGGGCGTTGGTGAAATGAGTGGTGTTCATATACTCGCTCACCGCCTCCTGGAGAGTCTGGAATATGCTTTTATTCGTACCCTGGAGTTGGTCGGTATTAAACTCCACCTGACAGTTGAGTTCTTGCGCCTGTGTTTGGAAAGGGGCAGCGCAGAGAACTGCCGTTACCGCTGCTACATAAAGCATCATATGTGAAACCGCTCTTATGACCGCGCATTTCCGAGCCATCCGGGTAACAAATTTTTCTATATAGTGCGACATGAGAGAGAAACGTAAAAATTTTATTGTTTATTGCCCTGATACATCAGATACCGCTCCATCATAGAGGGCTGACACTGCTTCAAGGATGTCGCAGGCGACCTCGCGTTTTGACTTCAGCGGGATTTCCAACGCCGGGCGCGAATTGTCGCGAAAATATATAGTAACCTTGTTCGTATCAGTGCCGAATCCGGCTCCGGCATCGCGAAGCGAATTCATTACCACCATGTCAAGATTCTTACGCTCCATCTTCTTCGCAGCGTTAACCCCCTCATGGTCGGTCTCGAGAGCGAACCCCACCATTATCTGCCCGGGCTTTTTATCGGCCCCGAGAGTAGCGGCTATATCGGGATTGGCGGCCAGTTTAAGTTCAGGCACCGTCCCTTCGCCACGCTTTATCTTCAAAGGTGCCGGGTTCTCGACATAATAATCGGCCACGGCGGCACACATCACGGCTATATCACACTCCGGGAATAAATCACGGCAGGCTGAGAGCATCTCCCGTCCAGACTCCACCGATACGACACGTACCCCGTTTTCCTTTGAGGAGACTTCTACAGGGCCGGCGACAACGGTGACTTCGGCGCCCCGGCGGGCAGCCTCGTCGGCGATGGCGAATCCCATCTTACCCGTGGAATAGTTCGAGATAAACCTCACGGGGTCTATCTTCTCGCGTGTAGGACCGGCTGTGACAAGCACTTTCTTCCCTTTTAGCGGGTAACGAGGGCATTCGTTTTGGGAACGCCCTTCAAGATAGCGCGTCACCACCTCGAAAATCTTTTCCGGCTCCTCCATGCGTCCCTTCCCCACCAGATGAGATGCCAGTTCACCCTCGGCAGGTTCGATAATGATATTGCCATAAGACTGCAGAAGCTCCAGATTCCGCCGTGTAGACGGATGGGCCATCATGTCAAGGTCCATAGCCGGAGCGATGAATACAGGCTCCCGTGCCGAAAGATAGGTAGTGACAAGCATGTTGTCGGCCACGCCGGTAGCCATCTTGGCTATAGTGCAGGCCGTTGCCGGTGCTATAACCATGGCATCGGCCCAAAGTCCGAGATCCACATGGCTGTTCCATTGCCCCGTGTTGGCGGTAAAGAACTCGCTCACCACGGGACGTCCCGAAAGAGCCGAAAGCGTGACGGGGGTGATAAACTCACGTGCGGCAGGGGTCATCACCACCTGCACCTGGTGGCCGGCCTTCACAAAGAGGCGCAGCAGCGCTGCCGACTTATAGGCGGCGATACCGCCCGTTATACCGAGTACTATATTCATTTCGTCTTACGGCTATCGATACGTGTCTTTATGCCACGGAAACAGCGTTTTGTGTCGGAGGGGAAATCACCCTGGAGAATCCAGCCGAGATAGCCGCTGTCGCGCGACAATACCTCCTCGGCAAGCTGCCCCTTATATTTCCCGAAATTTATCACTTCGCGCCTATTGTCGTCATAAACCAGACGTCCTATAAGGTCGACATTGCAGTTCTGTGAAGAGAATTCAGACAATGCATCGACATCATTGGGAAGATCGCCATATCGGTCAAGCTGCGCCATAAGCACCTCGTAGGTTGCACGGGTGTCGGCATTGGCCGAATGGGCGTCCTCCAAGTCCTTATCGCAGTAGAACCGGTAGGCCGCCGTGAGGGTTCGCTGTTCCTTCTTATGGAAGATTGTCTGAACATCTATATAGCGCGGAGCGGTGAAATCGAAATCCACCCCCGCCCTGGCGAACTCCTCCGAGAGCATCGGCACATCGAAACGGTTGGAATTGAAACCCGCTATATCGCATCCGAGGAAACTCTCGGCCAAAGCTGCCGCAATCTCCTTGAAAGCAGGTTTGTCGGCTACATCGGCATCGGTTATATGGTGGATTGCCGTGGCCTCTGCCGAGATAGGTATGCCGGGATTCACACGTATGGTGCGCTGGCAGTCGGAGCCATCGGGATATACCTTTATCATGGAGATTTCCACGATGCGGTCATGAAGGATGTTGGTGCCGGTGGTCTCCAGGTCGAAGAACATCACCGGCCTTGTAAGGTTAAGCTTCACTATGGTCAGGGATCTTGCTGTGTCAGAAGTCTTGCACCGTCATGGGCATAAGGATTATCACCAGTTCGGTGTTTTCATCGTTCTCCTCAGGCAGGAACACGCCGGGGCGTGACGGATCGGCGAGCTTTATGATAATATTCCCGGTGGTGAGCGTATTGAAAATCTCCACGAGGAAGGTAGCGGAGAAGCCTATCACCATCTCTTTCCCCTGGTAGTCGCATGCAACCTCTTCATGCGCGAACGTTGAGAAGTTGGCATCATCAACCTTCATCTCTATCTTCCCGGGAGCGAGACGGAATTTCACAAGCGAATGTGAGGGGTCGGCGCACACGGCCACACGGCGCACGGCGGTAAGCAAAGTCACACGGTCAACTGTTACCACGTTCGGGTTGTTTGCCGGAATAACGCGGTTATAGTCGGGATAGTTCCCCTTTATGAAGCGACAGTTGAAAGTCATGCGCTCGGTAACGAACGTAGCACTCTTAGATGAGAGTGTCACCTTAACTTCCTCGTCAGCCTGCAGGAGCGTCTTCAATATCACGCATGGTTTTTGAGGAAGTATGCATGAAGCCTCTATCCCCGGCTGCGCCGTACGGTCGATATAACGGACAAGTTTACGCGTGTCGGTCGACACGAACGTGATGCCGTCGGCCTTCACATCCCAATATATACCCATCATCTGGGGACGCAGCGAGTCTGTGCCGATTGCAAAGAACGTATTGTCGATGCCGTGGAGAATCTGCTCTGCCGGTATCAGCATATCTTTACGCGAATCCGCATCATCCTCTTGGTCAAGAGTGACAGGATACTGCTCGGCATCGATGCCTGCAAGGTCGAAGTTACCGCCGGGGAAAGAAATCTTGATGGTCTTGCGCTCGTCATCGATGGCGAAGTCCACATCCACATCGGGGAGTTCCTTGGCAATGTCGACCATACGGCGGGCATTGACACAGAAAGCGCCGTCTCCCTCCACTTCCGACAGTTCCACCCTTGCGATAAGGGTGTTCTCCGTATCTGAGGCGGTAACGGTAAGCATCTTTCCCTCCACGCTGAACAGGAAGTTATCCAGTATCGTCAGAGTGTTTTTAGAGTTTATCACCTTGCTTACACCCGACAAGGTGGAATAAAGCGTTTTGGCGGCTACTTTGAAGTCCATTATATCTTGTTTTTATTGTTGACTTTATATGATTATGTTTTGACTTACAAAGTTACATTTTTTTTTCGACCTATCCCTATCCTCCCCTCATTATTTTCTCTTTCAAAACCACGGCGGGGTGTCAAGAAATAATTCTTGACATCCCGCTTCTGTTATAAACACTTTTGGCAATGGTAACTTTATAGTGGCGCCGGACCTCCGGGACGGCAGGCCACCAGAAGAGGCGGAGCCTTATAGACGCATCTTGTCAGGCAATATCCTGATTTGCTGTGTGTTGGTTTTAACTGTCAGGTACCCCCGCCTATTCTGGTGGCCTGCCGTCCCGGAGGTTCGGCGCCACTATAAAGTTACCTCGGATAATGTTTTTCGTTGGAAGATTGGTGCCTCCAAATTATAACACATTTACGTTTGTGATATGAATCTTTTGGAAATTCCGACTTTTTAAAGACGCTCCTTGATTTCCGCAGCAATCCGGTCGGGCATAAGGCCGAGCGATTTCAGCAGGTCGGAAGCATTGTAACCATTAAGAAACTCTTTGGGAAGCCCTTTGCATATGGTTCTGACGGAGAACTGCGCCATGTAGGAAGCAACCTTTTGGCCGAATCCGCCATCCACTATACCGTCTTCAAGAGTGACTACCAAATCATAGCCGCGCAACGAATCAAGCACCTTGCGGTCGACATCTGAGAGCATACGCGCCTGCACCACAGTCGGAGCAATCCCTTCTTCCCTGAGCAACGCCGCAGCCTTGGTTGCCCGGCCGAGGAAACCACCCTCGGCTATTATAGCCACCCGGCTACCCTCCTCCACGATGCGATAGGACGGCCCTGTAAATTTCTCAGGCAGCACCCTTGTCTCCGACTCAAAAGGATAGGTCGGGCAACGCACCACAACAGGCACCTCATCCTGTTCCAAGGTCCAGTCAATCATCTCTTCGAACTCCTGTGGAGTAGACGGTGCGAGCAACAATATACCCGGGATATTGGAAATCATAGCTATATCGAAGAAACCAAGATGTGTCTCATCAGGGATGCCGAAAACGCCTGTGCCGAACGTCACAGCCACAACAGGAAGGCGGTTTATCGCAACCTCCTGGCTAAGCTGGTCATAAGCACGTTGCAGGAACGTGGCCATCACACCGAACACCGGGCGTCCGCCACCTTTCGCAATACCTGCGGCCATCGCTACGGCATCCTGTTCGGCAATTCCCACATCAACGAACCTGTCTCCGGCAGCCGCACGGCGCTCAGCCGTAAAACCTATCGCACCCGGCGTACCGGCGGTCAGAACAACTATCCTATTGTCTTCCTCTATTTTACGCAACATCTGACGTGCGAATAAATCCGGATAAGACAATGACCGCTGCGGATTCAGCGCCGCTCCGCTCTTCATGTCGAAAGGCACATGCCAGTGGAATTTCTCTTTCTCGACCTCGGCAACAGGGAGGCCCAGACCTTTCATGGTATTTATATGCACCACCACCGGCCTGTCGGAACCTTTTACGGCACTGAACGCCTTGACAAGTTCCCGCAGATCGTTACCTTCTCGCACATACAGATATTCATAGCCGAAGTTACGGAAGATGTTGTTGGGGGACATGCCGTTACTCTCGCGAAGTTCGCGCAGCGCCTCGTAGACAGCCCCATGGTTCTCGGCGATACTCATCTGGTTGTCATTCACAACCACGATAAAATTGGATTTGAAAGTGCCGCCGGTGTCAAGACCTTCCAATGCCTCGCCACCTCCTAAAGAGGCATCTCCTATGAAAGCCACCACATTCTCATCTCCCCCGGCAATATCACGGGCCTTGACAAGTCCGCAAGCTAACGACAGCGAAGATGATGTATGCCCCATCGAGAAAAGGTCGAAGTCGCTCTCCCGGGGATTGGTATAGCCTGTGACATCGCCATATTTAGCCGGATCGATGAACGCGTCTATGCGCCCCGTAAGCATCTTATGCACATAGGATTGGTGGGACACATCAAAAACAATCTTATCCTTTGGGGCATCAAACACATAGTGGAGGGCCACAGTGGCCTCCACTACTCCGAGGTTAGGCCCTACATGTCCTCCGCGGGCAGCCAGTTTGTTGATAAGCACTGTCCGCAACCGTGCGCTGAGCAGCATCAGATCCTCGGCATCCATGCCTTTTATATCGGCCGGCGAATGTATATCTGATAAATTCATTTTAGTCTATCAGTTGTTTTTTATAGTTATGAACGGTAGATACCTCCCGTCCCTATCCGGGACAGATATCCCTATATTAACAAAGCGCGGTTATAAAAAGTTATATGGCCGACACGTGACACGGATTGCGGGAACCCTAATCATGGATCCTATACCTCTCGCATATATCGAGAATCACCGGAAGTTCGGCCTGTGCCGCCGTTCCTGAGAATGTTATCGTCACACTTTTGTTAAAATACCCAACAATCAGTTTCTCACGGCACACTATCACGCAGTCATAATGCAAGTCGTTATCATCGGCAGCCCCGGTCGAAGCCGTCCCGTCATGGAGTCGGTCCTCATAAGAACAATCGAACATGTCATACCCGTCCTCCCCTTTATATATACGAGCAATCTCCCTTATCGCTTCCTGCCCTGTCAGATAGCCGACTTTACGGAGCGAGGGAATACGGCCAAACATCCTATAGAAAAGCGCAGATATGCTCATCTCCGACATCCAGCCCACAGGCCCGGATCCAAATATGCCGGATGTTTCAGAAAACGTATAGTGGTTGCTCATACTCTGTAAATTATCTGATTTTTGCCTCACAAAGGTAGGTATTTCGCCGGACATATACAAAAACGACATCCCGCGAATACACTCATATTCATAATCTGGAATCAAGGAAAAAGTTCAATATTTATAAAATAATTTGGCAAAAATTCATTTATATGCGGTAATTTTTGTTACTTTGCACCGTAATCGGTGCAGAATTAAAACACTGTTTACCCCCCCCCCGCATATGAAAAACAAATATTTCATTGCGCTTTTATTATTATTTGCAACTTTTCAAAGCGCAAAATCTACAATTTTCAAGACAACAGGAGAGGTTGTAGATTCTATCGGCGAACCGGAGATGTACGCCACCCTGAGAATATTCTCCGAGACTGATTCAGTGAAACCCGTGGCAATAGGTACAACAGGGACCGATGGCCGTTTCTCGCAGGAACTCCCCTCGGCTGGAAAATACCGCCTCTTAGTGGCCGCCACAGGCAAATCTCCATTCAAAAGTTCTGTTGAGGTGACTGACTCGCTGCCCACTGCCGATATGGGTACAATAGTACTCACGGAGAACGATGTAGCCCTACAGGAAATCACCGTCACTGCCCTGCGCCCGCTCGTGAAAAGGGAGATTGACCGCCTGAGCTACGATGTAAAAGCCGACCCCGAACAGGCCGGCAGCAACCTCCGCGACATACTGCGGAAAGTGCCGATGGTAACCGTGGATCCTGACGGCACGATACGTATCAACGGGAAGACCGACTTCAAAATCTATAAAAACGGACGCCCCAACAACGGTTACTCCAACAACGCCAAGGATATATTCGCCGCTATCCCCGCCTCGAGCATAAAACGAATAGAGGTAATCACCGACCCCGGGGTGAGGGAGGACGCCGAAGGGAGTTCCATGATACTTAACATCGTGACCGACTCACAGACCGCCCTTAAAGGCGTATTGGGTCAAGTCTCCGCCCAATATAACTTCTCCTCAAACACTCCGAACCTGTCGGGCTACCTTACCTCGCAGATTGACCGCGTGACGTTCAATGTCTACGGCAGCTACTTCCACTCGCCCCACTCACGTATGACCAAGGGGCATGAAGAAAGAACCACGCAATATCTGGCCACCGGGAACACCATGCACACCCGGCACGACTATGTGTCGACCAGCGACCACGGATATTACGGCGCCGAGGCCTCGTGGGAACCCGATACCCTGCGGCTGCTCACCATCGAGGCATCCGGCTGGAACCGGGCCCTGTCAGACACATACGACATGTCTCTTACGCATATGACCGATGCTGCCGGCGAAATAATACAGCGCTATCGCTCGAACTCAAATCCGGACCTTAAGAACTCCATGTTCATATTCGACGGGGCGGCCAACTACCAGCGCATGACGCGCCGTAAAGGGGAGACAATCACCCTGAGCTACAACATCTCGGCAAGTTCCGACAACCACACGAATTATACGGTATATGACGAACTCATCGGGTGGACGCTCCCATATACAGAGATGTCAAGCCTAAGCCGTACATACTTCACCGAGCAGACGCTACAGGCCGACTGGACGCGCCCTTACTTCTCCAATTCGATTCTCGATATAGGAGCCAAGGCCATATTGCGCCGCAACCACGCGATATCGAACATGGAATATGTGGGCGCCGGAACGACTGCCGACGACTTCATACACCGCACCACCGTAGCCGGCATATACGCCGACTACCGCATGACATTAGGGAAATGGAACCTGCGTGCCGGTGTTCGCTACGAATACTCCTATCTCTCAGCCAAATTCCTCAAACGGGAGGGATACGGAGATGAAGAACGCCCCGACTTCCACAACAATATCAATGACTGGGTGCCGAACGCCTCGATAATGTGGCAACCGGCCGATGCCCACTCCCTGAAACTCTCCTACCAGCGCACAGTGCGCCGTCCCGGCATAAACTATCTCGACCCCACGACCTCCGTAGGCCCACACAGCGTAAGCTACGGTAACCCCGACCTTGAAAACTCGGCATTCAACAATCTCAACTTCGAATACCAGTATCTCGGCCCGAAGATCAATGTCATGTTCTATGCCTCGGGAATGGTGAACAACAACTCCATAGGGCAGATACAGTGGCTCGGCGGAGAGGACGGCCAGACCGTCTACTCAACCTATGGGAACGTGGTAAAAAGGCGCTCGTTAGACTTCAGTCTGTATCTCGGCGGCTCGCTGTGGCCCAAATCGCGCCTGAACGTGGGATTCAATACCGGATGGGACCACTGGGAACAACCCTCACCCCTAAACGATGAAGGAAAGACCGTGCGCCTGAGCAGGGCCCGGTGGTGGATGAACCCATATATCTATATCTCGCAGCAACTGCCATGGAAACTTAACTTAAGCGTGATTGCCAACTATTGGTCCGGCTCGCTCAACAATGTCTATAGCTACGACTCTCGTCCGTTCAAGGACAACATATGGTATTCACTGACTCTCTCTCGCTCATTCCTCAAAGACGACCGTCTGAACATACAGCTTTCCGCACAGAATCCGTTCGGCCCCGGCGGACAGGACTATAACACCTACGTATATGCCCCTGACCGATATACCGTTGCCCACGACTGGCATACCTCCTCGCGAGCCTTCAGCATACGTGTGTCCTGGCGGTTCGGCTCGCTGAAAGCCTCCGTGCGTAAGACCGACAAATCCATCTCCAACGATGACATGGTAGGAGGGAAAGGAAAAGGATAACACATCTCTCCGTCATTTCATCCGACAAGGTGCAGCCCCGGCGCCACATCGCGCCTGTTAAAAAGTGTTATTCTTCGGAATCATTCGGAATAATTGACGAAATTTGCCACTGTCAAATCAGAAACAACGGCGGGCGCGGCCAAAAATGCCGCGCCCGCCCGATTTAGATTGCAAGGATAACATGAGATTATCAGATTTGAAGACAGGTCAGTCGGCAGTCATAGTCAAGATTCTCGGCCATGGCGCCTTCCGCAAACGCGTAATGGAGATGGGGTTCGTTCGCGGACACCGCATCACAGCCGTACTTTCAGCCCCTCTGCGCGACCCGGTGAAATACCGCATACTCGGCTACGAAGTGTCGTTACGGCGCAGCGAGGCCGCAATGATAGAGGTAATACCCGTTGACGATGAGGATGTTTCAACCTTGACGGGACAGGGAGCCTCTACCCGGCTGCGCGACAACGACAGCGACGAGACCGAACGCGATAAACGCCACTATAACGCCACACATACTATCAACGTAGCCCTGATAGGCAATCCCAACTGCGGAAAGACATCCTTGTTCAATGTGGCATCCGGCGCACAGGAACATGTCGGAAACTATTCGGGCGTAACGGTTGATTCAAAGACAGGCATATTCCGCCATAACGGCTATACTTTCAACATAGTCGACCTCCCGGGCACATACTCCCTCTCCTCCTACTCCCCGGAGGAACGTTATGTGCGCCGTTATCTTAAAGATAACAATCCGGATGTAATCGTAAATGTGGTGGATGCCTCCAACCTGGAGCGAAACCTCTATCTTACCACCGAGTTAATCGACATGGACCACGCCATGGTTATTGCGTTGAACATGTACGACGAACTGCGCCGTTCGGGCAGACGGCTCGATTACGAAGCCCTCGGAAAGATGATAGGCGTACCGATGGTGCCCACCGTAAGCCGTACCGGGGAAGGCATAGGACGCCTGTTTGATACCATAATAGAGGTTTACGAACACCGCAATGCCACCGTGCGCCACGTCCATGTGAAACTCGGCCAAGACATAGAAGAACAGCTTAAAGACATAAAACAAACCGTAAAAGACGACAAGACCGTCAACCAGCACTTCGCTGCACGGTATATCGGCATTAAGCTGCTTGAACGCGACAAGGAAATCGAAGACCTCGTAAGCGAGTCGGCACAGGCAAAGAAAATATTCGAGATTCGCGACCGAAGCGTGGCATCGCTCGAACGCCAACATCCGGGAGAAGATGTAGCCTCCATGATTGCCGATGAGAAATACGGATTCATAGCCGGAGCACTTGCCGAGACAATGACCGAGGGTGACGAACAGAAAATCTCCCCGACAAGGATTATCGACACGCTTGTGACCAACCGCCTGTTCGGGTTCCCCATATTTCTGTTAGTGATGCTGTTCGTATTCTGGGTAACCTTCTTCGTGGGAGCCTATCCCGCCGACTGGATACAGGATGGTGTTGACGCACTGGCAGCCTTGGTCGACGGCCACATGGAGGAAGGGCCGCTGAAAGATTTGCTGGCAAACGGAGTTATCGGAGGCGTGGGAGGCGTTATCGTATTCCTCCCCAACATACTGATACTGTTCTTCTTCATATCTTTCATGGAGGACTCCGGCTATATGGCTCGCGCAGCCTTCATAATGGACCGGCTTATGCACCATATAGGATTGCACGGCAAGTCGTTCATCCCCCTTGTGATGGGATTCGGTTGCAACGTTCCGGCAATCATGGCGGCACGTTCCATCGAAAGCCGCTCATCGAAGATTATCACCGTACTGATAACGCCGTTCATGTCCTGCTCGGCACGTCTGCCTGTTTATGTGCTGCTCATAGGCACATTCTTCGCTCCGCATGCCGCCTGGGTATTTCTCGGCATGTACGTACTGGGGGTGGCGGTAGCCATGTTAACGGCCAAGATGCTTCGCAAATTCTGGTTCAAGACCGATGAGACTCCGTTCGTGATGGAACTACCTCCCTACCGTGTTCCGACATTGAAGACCTCCGTACGCCACATGTGGTGGAAGGCCAAGCAATACCTCCAGAAGATGGGAGGAATCATACTGGTAGCCTCCGTAATCGTATGGGCGCTAAATTACTTCCCGCTCGGAAGCAAGGGGAATCCGGATCGTTCCTCCTACCTTGAAATGATGGGTAAGGCCGTGAACCCGGTGCTCGAACCGCTCGGGATATCATGGCGTGGCACAGTGGCGGCAGTAGCCGGCATACCGGCCAAAGAAATTGTTGTGTCAACCCTTGGTGTGCTCTACACAGGTTCGGAAGAAGCTACTGACGCGGCTCTCTCGCAGAGGCTCACGCAGATCGAGCCGGGACACGACAAGCCCGACTTCACCCCGGCATCGGCACTCAGCTTCATGATTTTCATCCTCCTTTACTGCCCGTGCCTGGCCACGGTGATAGCAATCATAAAGGAAACCCGGTCGTGGCGTTACGGCCTGTTCTCGGTGATATATACCACCGGGGTGGCATGGCTGGTGTCGTTCGCGGTATATCACCTTATGCTGCTGTTATAATCACGCATCGGCAATAATACCACCACATGGAAACCAGATACCTCCCGATATTCTCCCCTGAAATAAAAACAGCCTGGGCAAAGATTGAGAAAGACGCACCGGGTCTAAACCCGTTCATGTATTACGGCTTCCAGTCGCATCTTGCCGAAAGTCTTCGACCGTGGACAGCCATAGGGCTGCACAGTGTGAAAGCCATCTGCGTCTACGACCACGGGCGCATAATGGGAATCCTACCCTTCGTGCGCCGCAACACCGATGGCAAGATGCGTCTGCTCGGCGACATAAAGGGGTGCGGGATAAACGACATGGTTATAGCCGCCAATACATCCAAACGGCAGGAATACGCCGATATGGCGGTTGATAAATTCCTTTCCTTATCAAAAGCCGGTAAAGGGAAGCTCCGGCGCCTACCCCCTGAGAGCCCGATAGTAGAAAATCTCAGACTTAGAACTATACCCCCTGTCTCCACTACCCCGTGCGTACGCATCCCGCTCCCTGACAGTTATGATGACTGGGCGGCGTCACTTTCAAAATCTGTACGTCAGAATCTACGCACAGCCTATAACCGCTTGAAACGTGACGGACATGTAATCTCCTTCCATACCGACACTTACGGGAAACGTGACAGCGCCGTGTACAGCGCCGCCCTGGGCCTCTACGCACAGCGCCAGGCATCTGCCTATACCTCCGGCGGAAAATTGAAAAAATTATTCCGCGAAATAAAAATCAGACACTTCGACAAAACATCCGACACGCTGGGACGTCTTGACAATTCGGCGACATTCCTTTTGAAAATAGACGGCGTTCCCGCCGCATGCATGAGTGGATTGCTGTCGCATGACGGAGGGCTCTTCGTAGTGCCGCGTCTGGCTGCCGATTCCGCCTTCAAATTCTATTCTCCGGGCTACCTTCTGCTCTCGGAAGCTATAAAGCACTTCTTGTCAACAACCGATGTAAGAATTATTGACCTCAGCCGTGGCAACGAACGCTACAAGACCGATCTCGGCGGGGAAATATATCATACCTCCGACTATAAGAACTTATGAGGTGGTGATTTATGAGAGAGTGACGACCGTTATGCCGGCGCCGCCGAAGCGCACATCCTCATCGCGGTAGGACTCTACGCCCGGCACCGTTTCAAGATACTGCCTTATCGACTGGCGCAACGCCCCGGTACCCGTGCCGTGGAGAATCCTCACCTGACCCTGCGAGAACTGTATGGCATCGTCAAGGAAGTAGGTAACGGCCTGAACCGCCTCATCGGCCCGCATACCGCGCACATCCAGTTCGCGGCTGAATTCCAACTGGCGGTCGCGCATACTGTTGGACGTAGAGGCCGACACGAACGAGACCCCCTGCGACGCGGATGATGCCGATGAGGGTTGCTGCATGGTGCGTTTAAGCCGTTCGAGCTTTACCTGTGTCTTAAGCATACCGAAAGCCACGGTTGCAGTGCGTCCTGAGATTTCAAGCACCTTGCCCGGAGTTCCCTGGCCGTCAAGTTTCACATTATCTCCCACTTCCAGAGGGCGCTCGTTGGCTACAGGTTTCTCCTGTGGCTCCTTCCTCTTTTTCGGAGCTTTCTTAAGCAGACGGTTCTCCGAAGATTTTTCCGACAGCAAGGCTTTCTTCTCATCTTCCAGACGGCGACGCGCCTCCAAGGTACGCTCACGCCCGGCCTGGGCCTCGCGAATCTCGCGTATAGCCCTCTCTATCGAAGCATTTGACCCTTCGAGTATGCGTTTTGCCTCCTCCTTGGCCTCGGCAAGAATCTCGCGCCTATGCTGTCGCAGCGAATCGGCATCATTCTCGTAACGGGTCAATGTTTCCTCCAGTTTCTTCTCTTTCTGCCTTATCGACTGACGTTTGTTCTCCCAATACCGGCGGTCGCGGGCTATATCGAGCAGATAACGGTCCATATTCACGTAATCACTCCCTACGATTTCTTCCGCATCGGCAAGCACACTCGCAGGCAGCCCCGTCTTACGGGCAATCTCCAGGGCGAAAGAACTTCCCGGCGACCCTATGGAGAGCCTGAACAACGGGCGCATCTGCTGGCGGTCGTAAAGCATCGAACCGTTCACCAGCCCCTCTGTCTCATCGGCAAAATGTTTGAGGTTCTGGAAATGGGTGGTTACCACTCCCCACATCCCACGGTTATTGAACTCTTTGAGTATAGCCTGCGCTATGGCTCCGCCGATCTGCGGCTCCGTTCCTCCGCCGAATTCATCTATGAGTATCAACGATGTGGGACGTCCACGCCGCAGAAACTCACGCATATTGCGGAGATGGGAACTATATGTGGAAAGGTCGTCCTCAATAGACTGGTCATCTCCTATATCTATAAATATATCCTCGAAAATCCCCATGCGCGAATTTTCATATACCGTGGGGAGCATACCGCACTGCATCATATACTGCACGATACCCACGGTCTTCAGGCACACCGACTTTCCTCCGGCGTTCGGGCCGGAGATTACCAGCAGCCTCTTCCGTGGGGTGAGTATTATGTCAAGCGGCACCACCTCTTCCTCCTTTCGCCGCAGCGACTCAAGAAGCACCGGATGTACGGCATGGTACCATTCCAGTTCCGGCTCATCAGCCACCATTGGACGGGTACCGCCTGTTTCCAAAGCATACAAAGCCTTGGCGTGGATGAAATCAAACCGTCCCATAACAACGCATGCATCAACTATGGCATCAACATAGGGACGGAGCATCTCTGTCAAAGCCGTAAGCACACGCAGCACCTCACGGCGCTCCTCTATCTCAAGTTCGCGGGCGCGGTTGTTCACCTCCACTACCTCGGCAGGTTCGATATAGAACGTCTTGCCGGAGGCAGACTCGTCATGCACTATGCCTGAGATACGGCGCTTGTTCATAGGTGTGACAGGGAGCACCAGACGCCCGTCACGCACCGCCGGCGTAACGTCACTGTCAAGGAACCCGTCAGACACGGCCTTGGCCATCACCCGGCGCATTATAGAGTTTACGGTGCCGGAGATGCGCGAAAGCTCGCCGCGTACACGGGCCAGTTCGGGAGACGCATTGTCCAGCACATTACCACCGGCGTCAATCACCCGGTCGATGGCGCGGGCGACCTCAGGGAATGGTTCCAGACCCTCTCCCACAAGGCAGAGAGCGGGATAGAGGCTGCGCCCCTCACCATCATAGGAGGCCCGGAGAAAGGATGACGCCTCGGCAATTGTCTCCAGAGAGCGCCGTATGTCGCGGAACTCCTGCGCGGATACCGCCACCCCTTGTACACGTGCGCGCCCCACGGCGCCGGTTATGTCATGCAGTCCGGCAAGAGGGAAGTCCGTATCGCCTGAGAGAATCGCAAGCATCTCGGCGGTGGCATCCAGCGCACGGCCTACAGCCCCGGGGTCTGTCATAAACGACATCTCCGGCACCTCATTCCTCCCCAATGAGGAGAGGCATAAAGCATCCAGCCGCTGCCGTACGGCCTCGAAGCCGATTTTCCGTTCGTATGTATCGGGATATATCAAAATTCAACAGGTAAAATTCAGATTGCAAAATTACTACGATTCGACAAATTAAAAAACACCCTCCTCCAACTATTTCATCAAGGCATTTGTTATAGTATCAAAACTACCGATAAATAAAGTTTCACAAAATAAATATATTATGAAAGCCTTATCTTTAAATTTCTGGGGGCAGTCCAAATATTGGTGGATTGTCCTGGTCGTAGGGATTCTTTTCGTAATCGGAGGTTTCTGCTACTGGTTCTATCCTGAACGAGGATTCGCAATAGCATCCCAGATATTCGGCTGGCTGCTGGTACTCGTAGGTATCGTGCAGCTATGCGTCTCAGCCGGCATAAACCGGCCAAGAGGCTGGGGATGGTGGATTGCCGGAGGGGTAATCGATCTGTTTGTCGGATTTTGCCTGGTGCGCAGCGTCATACTCTCGGAGATTGTGTTCCCCTATTTCCTCGCCATCGTATTCATCTTCTGGGGCATCGCATCTATCATCGCCTCGGTGTCATCGCGCCAGCGCCGTTATTGGTGGCTCTATCTGCTGAACGGCATCTTCTTGATGATTATCGGTTTCTTCTTCCTTGAGGCCAACTACTGGCAGAACGAATGGATGGTAAGCTTCCTCACCGCACTTGCCTTCATCTACTGGGGCTTCACCATCGCTATGGCCTCATACGACATGAAGCCTACCTTACCCGAAGGAGAACGCTAAACCCGGCTAATGAAAGCCATTCACACAGTCGGTAAATCCGACACCTGACAACATAACGCGGGTTGCAGACGGCCGTCTGCAACCCGCGTTTCAATATCGCAATGAAACAGTTCCTTTTTGCTTCCACAGGAGAGAAATAGCCCACCATTTTGCCACATATGCATTTTTTATCCCGCTATATTGGCTATATATGCCGGAATATTCGTATTTTTGTAAAAAATAATACTACAGGCTTAAACGCTTATTACTTCCGATAGTCTAAACATCAGATTTTTACTATATAATCCAGAACCTAACGGTCGCCATGGGCGTTATCTCTTCAGATAAGCCCAAGCGCCTGTCTTTAATATTATTAGGAGAGAAGAATATGAAAAGAAATATCCTGTTCTCAAAACTATTGGTGCTGGCATTTGCCGCAATGCTTGGCTCATCAACCATAATAGCCCAAAGCTATTACGATGATGATATATATTTCGACCCCTCGAAACAAAAAAAGGAGAAGAAAGAAACTCAGAAAAATACTACAACCCGCCAGCAGCAGTACCAGTCTACGGCACAGCCGTCGCAGTACTACTACGACGGGGCTTCATACGTGCCTTGGAGCAACGTAGGTGATTATCAGTCGGCCGACTCATACCTCCCCGCAGGAACATCTACCCGCGATGTCGACGAATATAACCGCCGAACCCCCGCAACCACCCAACAGACCGACTCCATAACCCTGGAACAATTCGAAGAGATGTCGGCCGACGGCATGGCCAACACACGCAACCTGGCACGTTTCCACGATTCGGAATCTGCCCGTCAGGCTTATGCTGAAGACGCCGAAATCCCATATTACGCCCTTGAAGGAGCGCAGGACTACTACAACCAAGGCTATAACGCAGGCTATAATGCAGGCTCTGCCAACGGCACCACGGTAAACCTGACGGTAGCTTCCGGCTGGCCATACTATTCGTCATGGTATTGGCCATACAGCAGTTGGAACTACGGATGGAACTCGTGGTGCAACCCATACTATTCATGGGCATGGGGTCCTTCGTGGTCATGGAACTGGGGGCCGTCCTGGTCATGGGGCTGGGGTCCCTCTTGGTCGTGGGGTTGGGGACCATCCTGGGCATGGGGAAGCCCGGCCTGGGGACCCTCCTGGGGATGGGCGCCACCCCGCTACTATAACAACGCTCCCGGCGCCATACGCCCCAACCGGCCTACAAATAGCGGAAGCGGCTATAACCGTGGCAACAGCTACCTCAACGGCAACCGTGGAAGCATAGCAAATTCCAACGGACGCCGTCCATCCACCGGCTCGGCAGCCTCAACTTCGCGTCCCGGCTACCAGACCCCGATAGGACGTCCCTCCGCCTCAGGTTCTTCCACCGGCACATACCAGCGAGGCCGCGCAGGCTACAACAACCAAGGCACAGCCGTTCCCTCGCAGTCAGGTAACCGCCGAGGGTCGACATACAACAATAATTCCAACAGCAACTCACGCCCCTCCAACTCATCCGGCAGCTACAACCGAGGACGTTCATCCTCATCATCCGGCAGCTTCGGCGGTAGCCGTAGCAGCGGCACACGCAGTTCGGGTGGCTTCTCAGGAGGCGGCCGAAGCAGCGGTGGCGGCCATCGCGGACGTTAACCCCACACATCAACGGAATATCGGCGGCCTCTGCGAGGGCAAGTGCCACAACTCCCTCGCATAGTATTTACCTACTTCCCTGCTATTCATTTATGAGTAAAAACTAAGTTTGTCTACAATGTTATGAAAACAAACCGCATACTCCTGCTTATGGCATCAGCCTCGCTGCTACCCGTCTCGCTGGCAGCCCAGTCGGCAATCGATGCCTACAATCTCTCCCAGAACGAACTTCGCGGCACAGCGCGATTCATGTCCATGGCCGGTGCCTTTACGGCTCTCGGCGGCGACCTTTCCACGCTTAACCAAAACCCGGCCGGTATAGGGGTTTACCGTGGGAGCGACATAGGCTTTACCCTTGACATAAACATGATGAACGCCAAGACTTCAGCCATAGGTGCTCCGTATGCGAAAAGCCAGACACATGCCGATGTCAATAACTTCGGTTATGTTGGAACCTATAATATAGGTGGTTCGACGGCTGCGACATTCTCGTGGGGTGCATCATATTCGCGTTTAGGTTCATTCCGGCGCAGCTACCAAGGGGGGAATATGGCTATGCAGACCTCCTTATCTAATTACATAACCACCCTCACTGACGGCACATCGGTGGACGACCTTAAGTTCTCCGACCGATTCAACCCCTATCAGAACTGGTCACCAGACGCTCCTAACTGGCTAAGCATACTGGCCTATAACTCAGGTATGATTTCCCCAGTCGTGGCACTTGACGCAAACAATGACCCATATGAGACAAGTTCCTATGACGGGCTTTGGCAATACCCCGTAAACGGGCAGCCACAAATCACCCCCACCACCGGTTCGGCAGCTTTCAAGGTAAATGAAGAGGGCTACATCGATGAATATGCGATTGATTTCGGCGGCAGCGTAGCAAACGTGTTCTACTGGGGTATCGGACTTGGCATTACCGACCTGTCCTTCACCCAGAACGCATACTACTCCGAGGATCTAAGCCATGCCAACGTGCCTGCGAACTCCGATATGGGCGTGGTAGAGGGTAACGGTTATTTCTCACTCGGCAACTGGAAGCACATATCAGGCACGGGCGTGAACGCAAAATTCGGTATTATACTGAAGCCTGTGAACGAACTGCGTATCGGTCTTGCCGTCCACACCCCTACCTATTGGTCGGTGACTACAAACTACCAGGGCGACACGAACTTCGGTTATTCATCAGGGGTGAAAGGCTCGGAATATACCGATGAGGCTGCCTACGACTGGAAACTCAACTCGCCATGGAAACTCCAGGCCGGTATCGCCGGGGTGATAGGTGGTCGCGGAATCCTCAGCGTTGACTATGAATATCAGGGATTCAACTCCATGAAGACCAAGAACAGCCACGGCGACGACTATGATTACTTCAACGATGACATATCTGCCTATTTCAAGTCGACCAATACAATCCGTATCGGCGGCGAATACCGCGTAACCCCGCAGTTCAGCGTACGCGCCGGATATGCCTACCAGACCTCCGCAGTAAAGGACGAGGCTGCCGATAACAGCCTGGAAATATATACCTCCGGCACTAATCCTGCCTATACGTTCGACTCCGACACACAGTATATAACCTGCGGCCTCGGCTACCGTATAAGCGGTTTCTATATCGATGCTGCCTACGTACATAAACACCGCACCTCTACCTACCACGCCTTTACCCCCTTCAAAGATTATGACGGGTATTGGTATGACGGCCCGCAGGCCAAGGTAACCGACAATAATTCCCAATTAGTGTTCACGGTAGGCTATAAATTCTGATTCATCAAGTAAGCGGTAAAAATGTTTTCTACCGCTTACTATACTTATACACTAAAATCCTTAACCTTATGAAGAAGCACTTTAGAAAAATCTTCGCAGGTTTTATGTTTGTGGCTTCAACGGCCCTATCCTGGGCCGCACCGCCACAGATGGCCTTTCTTCCTGCCGATGAAGGCACCCCTGAGGTATTTCCAGTAGCGGAAATCAGCACTATCTCTTTTGCCGACGGCAAAGTGAACGTAATGAAAAGTTGCAACCACATGGTGTCGTACACCCCGGGGCAGCTTTCAAAAATCGTATTTGACAGTGACGGCCTATATTCATCGGTAGAGGGTGTGACCGAGGGGAAAAAAGCCACGGTAACCCCCAACCCCGTAATCGACTACTTCTCTATAGAAGTTGACGGCGCCACCCCGCTGACAGTTTACACCATCACAGGCTCCCGCGTCATCTATGTTCCGGACTACAGAGGGACACAGATAAATGCGTCCGCCCTTGCACCGGGGATATACATCGTAAAAACACGCTCACTCACCGCCAAATTCATCAAATTATGAAAAAACTGCTACTCCTTTCATCACTCATACTCACCTGCGCATCGGCCTTCGCCCAGGTTGAAGACGCCAACCGCGTAATCATACACGCCAAAGACGGCACTACACATGCCTTCAACTTCGCCGACCTTGACTATCTCAACTTCGACAAAGTGGGCGACATATCTCTGACCGCCGCCGTTGTGTCGGGCTCCGTTTCCGACACCTGCGTAGAGATAATCGTAACCCCGTCGGCCGAATGTGCCTCCTACAAGGTCGCATATCAGGCCGGGACGGCATCCCCCACAGATTTCGGGACATTCTCAGGACAGAAGACCGTGGCCGTAACCGGGCTTGCCCCATCTACAGATTACTCCGTAACAGTGACTCCTTTAGACAAATACAACCTTTCCGGGACAGCGGTAACCCTTTCCGTAACTACCCTCGCCGCCGGCACTATCACCCCCTCCGCACCTAAGGTAGGCGACTATTTCTACAGCGACGGCACGTGGAGCGACGGCGGTCTCATCAGCATGGATTTCACAGGAAGAAGCGCCGTATGGGCCGAAAACAAACCCGCGCCCCTGGCAGGTAAGACGGTCATAGGCATAGTATGCAGCGTGGATCCCTCGCGTATCGCCGAGGAGGATATTGCCGACGGCTACACCCACGGATATGTGCTGGCTTGCAAAAACGCCACAGATCCCAAGAAGAAAAACTATGAGGCCTACCCCGAGACTGTATGGTACGGAGCAATGCTGACCGAGATAGAGCATACAAAGGTGGCAAAAATTGCGAAGACCTGCTACGATCGTGTCTCAGGACGTGCTGACACACAAGAGATGCTTAAATACTATGGCGATCCGAAAGTTGAAGTGCCGATGTTCTACTATTGTACAACCGCCTTCCCTGTCGAAGCTCCGTCAAATACCAGCGGATGGTTCGTGCCCTCCGTAGGCCAGGTGTGGGACTGCATAGCCAATTTCTGCGGAGGCAAGGTCGCCGAAGCCCTCTATGAGGCACGTACACTATCGTCCGATTTCACATACTTCACCACCAATACCAACGAACCGGTTATGGAGAACTTCATGCGCGTGTTCTCTTTGGTCCCGGCAGCCGACAAAGATGAAATTACGATGAATGATGTCACCTCCAAACCTACAGCCGTATCGTTGCGTACAGGCACCCGCTATGACACCGAATCAGCTATCCATTTCAACCTCGGCACCGACACGGAAGGGCTTTTCGAAGGGATGGCCGGATGGTTCGATGAAGAGGGACATGCACGTCCGATGCTCGCATTCTGACACCTCTATTGACAAGTTTTAACACAATGTAAAAAAACGCCGCCAGAAAGCATCTGGCGGCGATTTTTACACATCTATACATGTTAAAAACTTGATAATCAGGCTTCATCTTGTCAACATTTTTGCCTATGTGGTGTTTATTTTGTAACTTTGCATCCGAAATGAGCAAGTAATGCCGCCTGCAGAGGCAGCGCGGCAGCCGAAAATCGGCAGGGAATCCGGCCGCCGGGCGGGACATTCTACATGTGTCTCCCCCGGGCCGAAAATGTGTGGTCTGCCCCGTCAGAGGGGAACCACCTCTTAGATTCCTTATTTATGAATTTCAATATTTGAGAATGAAGAAAACAATGTTACTCATTGTGAGCTTCGCCCTCATGTTGATCTCCCTCTCGGCCTCTGTTGACAAAGGCCGTGACGCGCGAATCGGACACACCGCACCCACCTTGGTGGTGGAGCGCCCCGACAGCGTGGCATCCCTTCAGGGATTGCGGGGAAAGAGAGTGATCCTTTCGTTTTGGTCCGCTGCCGACGCACAGTCGCGCATAGACCAGACAAAAATCACAGCGCTGGCCCGGAAAGCCGGCTCTCGCCACGAGGACTTCGAAGTGTTGTCAGTCAATTTCGACCGTTCAGAACGGCTGATGAGGGAAATAGTAAAAGTAGACAACCTTGACTCATGCTCACAATTCCATGTCGGAAATCCCGACGAGGCCGCCGCGATTCGCGAAGCGTTCCAATTAGACAACGGACTCCGCACCTTCATTATCGACGAGCAAGGCCGCATCACATGTGCCGATCCCACCGAAGAGCAGTTGCTCCAAGCCATCGGCTGACTTGATGCCTGATGATAAATCTTTTAAATTAGAGCTATCAAACAAAGAATCAGTGTCAAAAACCTTGTTTTTGACACTGATTCTTTGTTCATCCGACCGGAAAGTCTTGCCCCGGCGCGGCGTGGAAGATAGAGACTTAGTTTTGAGACTTTATCAAAGCTACATTGTCGCGTTCCATCGGCGACAGTTCCTTGTCGGGGAGCCGGTTCGTTCGCGGGGAATACCATCTGTACCGCGAAAAATATGATTTCAAATCGCTATCCTCGAAAACATAGCCGTGACGGGCATATATGGTGTTGAGCATAATGCGCAGTTCTGCTTTGGGACATCCTTTCAAATCCAGAGGAGTAAGACGCCTATAGCAAACCATGGCGGTATAATCGTAAGGCTCATCAGCCTGGGGCTGCATCTGTGAGACCTGCGACGTAGCCACATCATCGGCATATTCCGGCTCCATACGCTCGGCCGCCGATTCCATTGCCGCAAAGTTTTCATCGGTCCATCCGGGTTCAGATTTATCCCGAAGCACAAAATACCATATAGATGTCCCGGCAAGCAACACAACTGCCACTACGGCACACACCATCACCGCCACCCGTCCACGAGGTTTCTGCTGCGGCACTACATGTCGCCCACCTTGCTGTTCAAACGGCTCCTGAGAATCACCGATTTTCTCGTACACATCCGCACCGGGATCATTGGCCGCTATGTCGGCCTTTATATTTTTTCCGTAATCTTTATATTCCATATCAATAATCGTCCGTTTTGAAAACAGGTCGCAAGTTACAACTTTTTATTCTTTCATGAAAATAGGGGGGTGGCCGGAATCGCCCTACCGCATATCTTAACATATACCCGGCACACACCTCTATACGGTGATATTAACGATTTTATATGGCATTTTCTTACTTTTATTTGTTATTCTTATAATACTACTGGTGCGATAAAATCGCGTTAGTTTAGAAATCATCAAATAAAG
>CAJUBM010000003.1 GCA_910584735.1 uncultured Muribaculaceae bacterium | reverse complement strand
ACGGCAGGCCACCCGAAGAGGCGAAGCGGAAAAACGTAAGCTATTCTTTGCAGAGAAATTAGCATTTCCAATTCGGCTCTGCCTTTTCGGGTGGCCTGCCGTCCCGGAGGTTCGGCGCCACTACCGTCCGGTCACGATAAAAGCATCACGCTTTGAGAGTGTGGTAGCACACCCGTCAAAGCTCATCGACCTCCTTAAGCCACAGGGCCGAGGAGGCATCAGAGGGCATACGCCAGTCGCCACGCGGCGACAGACATACCGACCCGACCTTGGGACCATCGGGCATACACGAGCGTTTGAACTGCTGGTTGAAGAACCGCCGGTAGAACACCCTGAGCCAATGCTTTATCAAATCACGCTCATATACGCCCGCAAACGCATGGCATGCAAGCATATACACCCGCCTCGGCGAAAAGCCGTAACGCAGCATATTGAATAGGAAGAAGTCGTGCAACTCATAGGGACCTACAAGGTCTTCGGTCTTTTGGGCAATCTTCCCCTCGGAATCGGCCGGCAACAGTTCGGGAGAGATAGGCGTATCGATTATATCAACCAAAGCCTCGGCCATCTCAGGGTTCTCTGCCCTGAACGCGAACCATCTCACCAGATATTTAACCAAAGTTTTGGGGACAGATGCGTTTACGGCATACATCGACATATGGTCGCCGTTGTAGGTAGCCCATCCCAGGGCAAGCTCCGACAGGTCACCCGTGCCTATCACCATGCCCCCCGCCTGGTTGGCAAGGTCCATCAATATCTGGGTGCGTTCACGTGCCTGCGAATTTTCATAAGTCACATCGCGCACCTCCGGGTCATGCCCTATGTCGGCGAAATGCAGTTCCACAGCCCTTCCGATAGGGATCTCTCGCACAGTCACACCCAGTGCCTCCATAAGTTTCACGGCATTGGAGTGTGTGCGTCCCGTGGTGCCGAAACCGGGCATAGTCACCCCTATTATCCCGTCTCGCGGTATCCCCAGGCGGTCAAACGCCCGGCAGGTCACGAGCAGGGCCAGTGTGGAGTCAAGTCCCCCGGATATGCCTATCACAGCCGTACGGCAATGTGTGGCGTCAAGACGGCGCGCCAGCCCGGCCACCTGGATATTTATAATCTCGTCAGCCCTCTGGTCAATCTCTGCATCGTCAGCCGGGACAAAGGGGCGCGGATCAATCTTACGCATCAGTCCGGGGCCTCTACGACGCCCGAGAGCAGCCTCCCTTAGACCGGCGAGCTTCTCTTCCAGTTCCTGCGGAGACTCCAACGACAGTAGTTCGTGAAGCGGCATCTGGTGGTCGGCCTCGATATTATATTTTGCCGTCCTGTTGGCCGCGCCACATTCCGCGAACGTTCCCATCTGCAGACGGTCATGCCCCAAGAGTTCTATGTCTATATCCTGCACCACGTACTGTGCGCCCTGCTGCCAGCGCTTATTCTCGGCCAGGATACGGCCATTTTCGGCTATTATGGCCTTGCCGTCGAAAACAAGGTCGGTGGAGGACTCCCCGAATCCCGCAGATGCATAGACATATCCGCATATACACCGCGCCGACTGCTGGGCCACAAGGTCGGTGAGATAGCGCCGCTTGCCTATTATGTCAGGCGATGCCGACAGGTTGCAGATTATGGTAGCCCCGGCCATAGCCGCATGGCACGACGGAGGGATAGGCACCCACAGATCCTCGCATATATCGAAACCTATAAGCACCCCGTTGAGATTATAGAGAGTCGAGGCCACGGGGCGTTGCATCTCCGACAGCGCCTGCCCCGGAACCGCCGCAGGCACAAACATACGGCGTTCGTAGAACTCATTATAATTAGGTATATAGCTTTTGGCAACAGTGCATTTCTCATCGCCGCGATGCACCACCACCGCACAGTTGAAAAGCTGTGTGCCCGACATAACAGGCACTCCTACAGCCAGGGCCACATCGAAATCCTTCGTCTGCTCCTTAAGGTAGGCCATAGCCGAGGCACATCCCTCCAGAAGCGCCGCGTTATGGAAAAGGTCGCCGCAGCTATAACCGGGAATACACAATTCCGGGAACACCGCGAGTTCCACCCCTAATTCGTCAAGCTCACGTGCCATAGCTACAATAGCCTCAGCATTAGCCATTGGGTCGGCAAGCGCAACGGGGGGCACACATGCAGCCACCCTGAAAAAACCATCCTTCATAAGAGGTTGTATATTAGATTGTATAAAAGCAATATAATCAAAAAGGTAGGACGGTACAAAAGTGTCTGAAGACCGTTCCGATAGCGCGAAAGTACAAATTTTCCATTTAACAGGCAAAAAATTTGGCTGTTACGGAAAAAATCTGTTACTTTGCACTCTGTTTTGAGGCTCCTGCGTTGAAAGCTCCCGACCGTGATGCAGCCGGGGCGATATGAGAACCGAGATGGCGGCCGTCAAACCACTTGTCGGCAGACAGTTGTTTCCACTGTCCGCCCATTCATTTTGAACCCCACAAAAGAAACTCAACCAAACAGCCATGTCAAAGATTTGTCAGATTACAGGCAAAAAAGCGATTACCGGTAACAACGTATCGCACTCGAAGCGCCGTACAAAGCGCCGTTTCTATGTGAATCTCTTCAAGCGCAAGTTCTACTGGGTAGAACAGGATACATGGATCACTCTCACCGTATCTGCCGCCGGCCTCCGCAACATAAACAAGATGGGCCTCGATGCCGCTATCAAGCAGGCTGCTGAGAAAGGTTATCTAACCGAAATCAAAACCGTAGACTTCTAAAAAGAGTAAAGACCTCACAAAATGGCAAAGAAAGCAAAAGGCAACCGAGTACAGGTGATTCTCGAATGTACCGAACACAAAGCCAGCGGCATGCCCGGCACCTCCCGCTATATCACCACCAAGAACCGTAAAAACACAACCGAGCGTCTGGAGTTGAAGAAATACAACCCCATCCTCAAACGTGTCACCGTTCACAAGGAGATCAAATAATCGCTCCGCGAGCGAAATACTTTTCCCAAAAACTATAATCCCAACCAGATATGGCAAAGAAAACCGTCGCATCACTTCAGAAAGGCGAAGGCCGCACCTACTCCAAAGTCATCAAGATGGTGAAATCGCCTAAAACCGGCGCTTACACCTTCCAGGAGCAGATGGTTCCCAACGATGCCGTCAAAGACATCCTGAAGTAAACCGCAAGATATAACGTCTCATCCCGGGCCTTGGGCAAAGGCTCACGGAAGAGACAAAATGATGTGTCAAAATAAATTTTGACACATCATTTTGTTTATAACCCTTTTAAGGTAGTGGCGCCGGACCTCCGGGACGGCAGGCCACACGAAGAGGAGAAGCGGAAAAACGTGAGCTACTCTTTGCATCGATATTAGTATTGTTAATTCGGCTGAGCATTTTCGGGTGGCCTGCCGTCCAGGAGGTCCGGCGCCACTATTAAGTTACCACAGATAATGATTTTTTCATTGGAAAGAGCCGTGTCTGAACCATGACACGTAACTTTGCCTTTTGGTAGTTTAAACGAAAAAACGTAAATTTGCGACATGTCGGTAAACAAAGTCATATTAGTTGGCAACGTAGGGCGCGATCCGGAGATAAACTATGTGGACCGCCGCCCCTATGCGTCCTTCACGCTGGCCACCTCCGAACGCCTGGCCTCCGGGCAGGAACTCACCGAATGGCACAACATAATAATGTGGGACGCCGCCGCCGAGACAGCCGAACGATATATAACCAAGGGTACCAAACTCTATATCGAAGGAAAACTTCGCACACGCACATGGCAGGACTTCAACGCCATAAAACGGAAAGTAACTGAGATTTACGTAGAAACCTTCGATATCCTCGCCCGCCCAACAGCCAAAAACCAATAAACCATACCATCACATAAACACAATGGCAAAGCAAGACTATCAGGCCGGGAACCCGGCCAAGGCTCCGCAGCCTACGCCGACTGACGCACAGCGGAACCTGGTTATGGAGGATGCAGACCCCGTGCAGCTTCCTGAAAACGCGTTCCGCGAACTGGCTGCGGACGAAACATACCGTCCGATGATGCATCCGGCCCGCGACTATCGCGAGGTCACCGGCTATTCAATCACCATGGGGCTGATACTCTGCGTTATCTTCTCGGCAGCCGCTGCCTATCTCGGTCTGAAAGTGGGCCAGGTATTCGAAGCCGCAATCCCCATAGCCATCATAGCCGTGGGACTTTCAGGCGCCCTCGGCAGAAAGAACGCCCTTGGCGAGAACGTGATAATACAGTCAATCGGCGCCTGCTCGGGCGTCATCGTGGCGGGAGCTATATTCACCCTCCCCGCCCTGTATATCCTACAGGCCACATACCCTGAAATCTCGGTCAGCTTCTTCCAGATATTCCTCAGTTCGCTGTTAGGCGGCGTGTTGGGCATACTGTTCTTCATCCCCTTCCGCAAATATTTCGTGAAAGACATGCACGGCAAATACCCCTTCCCGGAAGCAACAGCCACTACACAGGTACTCGCGTCAGGCCAATCGGCCGGAAAAGAGGGAGGTTCCCAGGCAAAAGTGCTGGTTATCGCCTCACTCATAGGCGGTCTGTATGACTATATCGTGGAGACTTTCGGCGTATGGGCCGGAACCCTCCAGACCACCGTGTTCCACTGGGGAGAAATCGTGCAGGAAAAGACCAAACTCGTGCTTAGCTGCAACACCAGCGCGGCCGTATTAGGCTTAGGCTACATAATCGGCCTCCCCTACGCGTTCATCATCACAGCAGGTTCGCTGTTCGTATGGTGGATTATTATTCCCCTGCTCGGCACCTACGGCAACGCCGATATACAGGCCATGACCTCGCAGGACATATTCAGCAACTATGCGCGAATGATAGGCATCGGCGGTATCGCCATGGCCGGTGTGCTCGGCATAATCAAATCGTGGCCCATCATACGCCAGGCTGTAGGGCTGGCCGGACGTGAGTTCAAAGGCTCCGCCTCCGATGAGAAACCCGTGCGCTGGCAGTGGGACATCTCCATGAAGCACATAGTATTCTTCATCGCCATAGCCATGATCGCCGTGCTGATTTTCTTCTGGTTCGGCGTAATCCACGTATGGTGGCAGGCCCTGGTGGCATGGGTGGTCGTAGCCATAATCGCATTCCTTTTCACCACCGTGGCCGCCAACGCCATAGCCATCGTTGGTTCCAACCCCGTATCGGGAATGACCCTGATGACACTTATCATAGCCTCGGCAATATTCGTAGCCATAGGCTTGAAAGGATCATCGGGCATAGTTGCCTCAATGGTGATAGGCGGCGTTGTCTGCACCGCCCTCTCCATGGCCGGAGGCTTCGTCACCGACCTCAAGGTAGGATACTGGCTCGGCACCACCCCCCGCAAACAGGAGCAATGGAAATTCCTCGGCACCCTGGTATCTGCCGCCACGGTAGGCGGAGTGATACTGGTGCTCAACCAGGTGTACGGCTTCTCGGGCGAGAACGCCCTTGTAGCCCCACAGGCAAACGCCATGGCAAAAGTCATCGAACCCCTGATGATGGGTGGCGAGACCCCCTGGATTCTCTATCTAACCGGCGTAGTACTGGCCCTGCTGTTGAACTGGCTGAAAGTTCCGGCCCTGCCGTTCTGCCTCGGCATGTTCATTCCCCTGGGGCTCAACGTTCCCCTGCTTGTAGGCGGCGCCGTGGCGTGGTTCGTGGCACACTCTTCGAAGGATAAAGCTACAAACGATGCGCGCCGCGACCGTGGCACCCTCGTATCTTCCGGCCTTATCGCCGGTGGCGCCCTCTTCGGCGTATTCGCCGCCTTGACCCGCTTCTTAGGCTTTGAATTCTCCAATCCCACAGACCCGGTAACCCTCCAAATTCTCGGCCTCGTGGCATACGCATGCCTCATAGCCTTCCTGTGGTTCAGTTCCACCAAAGCCGACTCCCGGATAAAACGATAATAACACCCTACAACCTGTGAACAGGAAAATACTGGCGCTGGCCATACCCTCTATAATCGCCAATATCACCACCCCCCTTTTGGGACTGGTAGATACAGCGGTCGTAGGGCATATGGGCAGCGCCGTATATATTGCCGCTATAGCCGTAGGGGGTGTGATGTTCAACATGCTCTACTGGCTGTTCTCCTTCCTTCGTGCCGGCACCTCCGGGCTGTCGGCACAGGCCTACGGTGCCGCCGACCTAAGGCAGTCGACCCTCGTACTTTACCGGGCGATGGCCGTGGCGTTCGCTACCGGCATCATCATGATTGCGCTGCAATATCCCATAGCGGAGGGACTTACGGGCTTCCTTGAGCCGGACTGTTCAACCGAGCCATTATCGCGTCTCTATTTCCGCATACTTATATGGGGCGCGCCCGCCATGCTCGGCACATATGCCCTCTCGGGTTGGTTCTTAGGTATGCAGAATTCCCGCATGATTATGTGGACCTCGTTGATAATCAACGTAGTCAACATATCGGCAAGCCTTATACTGGTCTATGCTGCCGGATGGAAAATCGAGGGCGTTGCCACGGGTACACTAATAGCCCAATGGAGCGGACTTGGAGCGGGCCTGCTGTTTATACGCGGACACTCTCTGACTAAAGTCTCACTTGCGGAAATATTCCTCCCGGCGGAATTGCGGCGGTTCTTCTCAGTGAATATATTCGTTATGCTGCGTACGGCCTGCATGATTGCCGTAACCCTGTGGTTCACACGCGCCGGAGCCTCGCAGGGAGCCGTTATCCTGGCCGTGAACACCCTGCTTATGCAACTGTTCCTACTCTTCTCTTATATGATGGACGGCTTTGCCTTCGCCGGAGAAGCCCTGGTAGGACGCTATGTGGGAGCCCGCGACACAGCCAGCCTCCACCGCTGCATACGCAATACATTCCGTTGGGGCATATCCCTGGCACTGGTGTTCACCGCGCTCTATTTCCTCGGCGGTGAATGGTTTCTCTCCATGCTTAGTTCGGACAGGGACGTAATCACCGCCTCAGGCGAATATTGGCTATGGGCGCTTACTATACCTTTGGCCGGATTCGCAGGGTTCGTATGGGACGGCGTATATATAGGAGCCACCATGACACGCGAACTCCTCATTACGATGTTCGCAGCCATGGTGGTATTCTTCGTCACCGAACTGTCGCTCTATCCCCTTTGGGGGAACCATGCCCTGTGGCTTGCCTTTATACTTTACCTGACTACACGTGGCATAAGCCAATGGATTGTGTTCAGGATGATGCGTAACAGATTCTCCTAAACGCCGCCGACGTGGCCCGGATCCTTGTCAGAACAGATACGACACGCGTATCTGCCAGTTTCCGCTTCGGGCGGAATCATCGTTGAGTTTAGCCATCTTCAGGGCGTAGGTCATACCCCACATATACTGCCCCTGAATCTGCCAGCGGCGGAAAAGCTCCACACCTACACCGGCCTGTACTCCGATACAGCCTCCGGCATAATCAATAGCCTTTATATCCGACTTGCCGCAGAGAATAGACACCGACGGACCGCCGAACACATAAGGGGCAAGCGTATCTTCAAACCCGTTCATACGCGTCCATTTGAACCGTAGGTTGATGGGAATCTGCAAATAATGGAGATAGGCCCGTTCGTTGCCATAGCCGTCAACGGCCCATATCTTTCTCTCCCCCAAGTGGAGGGTAGCCCCTTCCTGCGAATAAAGGGCGCCGATATCAATGCCGAATCCGATGCCGGGGAACATCATCTCACCCATCACGCCGGCCACCGGGCCTATGCTTCGGTCAACCGAAAACAAGTCCTGGCTGAAATTGAGATTTGTCAGACTTACTCCGGCCGTAGGCCCCCAGCGGAATTCCGCCCGGGCCATAGAGACGCCTAAAACGAGTATTATCGCCGAAACAACAAGCCTTATCTTATTCATAAAATTCTTATAAGGAGGGTGATTAATTTTTAAACAGGCTCTTACTTATAACCGAAGCCGCTTCGGCCGGAAAAAGCAGCTGCTGCTCGCCGCTGGCCATATTCTTCAACGCCATCTTCCCCTGTGCCATCTCGCTCTCGCCCACCATAGCCACATAGGGAACGGCCACGGCATTGGCGTAGGCCATCTGCTTCTTCATCTTGGCGGCGTCAGGATAGATTTCGCAACTTACACCCATCGAGCGCATCTGCTTCATCATCGCCATAGAGGCTGCGGCCTCGGCGGCGCCGAAGTTCACGAACATTACCTGCGTGGCTGTCCGCGCCTCGGCAGGATAAAGGTCGAGGGCGTTCAGCACATCATATATACGGTCGGCACCGAAAGATATTCCCACGCCCGAAAGTCCCGGCATACCGAACACCCCCGTAAGGTTGTCATAGCGTCCGCCTCCGGTAATAGAGCCTATCTGCACATCGCGGGCCTTTACCTCTATGATAGTACCCGTATAATAGTTCAGACCACGCGCCAGCGACACATCCAGGTCAAGCTCGGCGTCAAGTCCCAAGGCCATAACCCCGGCTGTTACCTCACGCAGTTCCTCAACGCCTTTAAGCCCTACCTCGGAGGTTGCCAGCAGGGAGGCAAGAGCGTCAAGACGCTCTTCCAACGTGCCGGATATGGCGAGGATAGGCTGCAAGGTCTCGACCTGCTGCTGCGAGAGGCCGCGCTCCAACAATTCGGCGTTCACATTCTCAAGCCCGATTTTGTCGAGCTTGTCTATAGCCACGGTAATATCTATAATCTTGTCGGGCGCACCGATAAGCTCGGCGAATCCGGCAAGCACCTTGCGGTTGTTAAGTTTCAGGATGATGCGTATCTTCAGACGCCGGAACACCTCGTCAACAATCTGCAGCAGTTCCACCTCGTTCAGCAGCGAGTCAGAACCGACCACATCGGCATCACACTGGTAAAACTCGCGGTAACGCCCCTTCTGCGGACGGTCGGCACGCCATACCGGCTGTATCTGGTAGCGCTTGAACGGCAACTGCAACTCGTTGCGGTGCTGCACCACATAACGGGCGAAAGGCACCGTCAGGTCGTAACGCAGACCTTTCTCACACAGCTGGGCGGCAAGACGGTTAGTATCGCCGGCCTCTATCAACCCTTTATCGGCACCGCGAAGGAAATCGCCGCTGTTCAGAATCTTGAACAGCAACTTGTCACCTTCCTCCCCGTATTTCCCCATAAGGGTGGAGAGATTTTCCATCGCAGGGGTCTCTATGGGGTTATAACCGTAGAGCGCGAACACATCGCGGATGGTGTTGAAAATATAGTTTCTACGCGCCATCTCTGCCGGAGAGAAATCGCGTGTGCCTTTTGGAATTGAAGGCTTCATATCATCGGGGTGTTATGTGTTGACAATTAATGGGTGCTTTATGAAAGAATAGGACGGTTAATCGCGGTTTGCACGTTTGCGCTCAAGTTCGTCAAGGATAATCTTGCGTATGCGGATATGGTTGGGGGTTACTTCCACATACTCGTCCTCCTTGATATATTCCAACGCCTCTTCAAGGCTGAACACCACCGGGGGGACAATCTTAGCTTTCTCGTCCGTGCCGGAAGCGCGCACATTGGTAAGTTTCTTTGACTTGGTCACGTTTATCACAATGTCCTTATCCTTGGAAGACTCGCCCACAACCTGGCCGGCATAAACCTCTTCCTGGGGGAAGATGAAGAAACGTCCCCGGTCCTGGAGCTTGTCTATGGCGTAGGCATAAGCCGTACCGGCCTCCATGGCTATGAGCGAGCCGTTCGTACGCCGCTCTATATCACCCTTCCAGGGCTGGTATTCCAAGAAACGGTGTGCCATGATTGCTTCCCCGGCGGAACCCGTAAGCACATTGTTGCGCAGTCCGATTATACCGCGTGACGGGATTACGAACTCCATGTGCACACGGTCGTTCTGCGTGGTCATAGATACCAGGTCTCCCTTGCGCCGTGTCACCATATCAATCATCTTGGAAGCATACTCCTCGGTGACATTTATAGTGAGCATTTCCACAGGCTCGCATTTGCGCCCATCAATCTCCTTTATGATAACCTGCGGCTGTCCGACCTGCAACTCATACCCTTCGCGGCGCATAGTCTCAATAAGTACCGACAGATGCAGCACACCGCGTCCGAACACGGTCCATTTATCCTCGTCGACACCTTTCTCAACACGCAGGGCCAGGTTTCGGTCAAGCTCACGTATGAGACGCTCGTGGATATGCCTCGAAGTGACATATTTGCCGTCGCGACCGAAGAACGGAGAGTCGTTTATTGTGAATGTCATCGACATAGTAGGCTCGTCGATGGCTATACGCGGCAGCGGCTCGGGGTTGTCGAAGAGAGTCACAGTGTCGCCAATCTCAAAGTTTTCAAGACCTACGAGGGCGCATATATCCCCTGATGACACCTCCTGTACGCGTTTGCGCCCCATGCCTTCGAATGTGTGCAGTTCCTTGATTTTCTGGCGTACCACCGAGCCGTCTCGTTTGCAAAGCCCGATTTCCATACCTTCGCGGAGTGTGCCACGGCGTACGCGTCCTACGGCGATTCGTCCTACATAGCTTGAAAAATCAAGCGATGTGATAAGCATCTGCGGGTCGCCTTCGTGTGTCTCCGGCGCAGGTATATACTTTATAATGGCATCAAGCAGCGGCACGATGTTGTCCGTAGGTTTCTGCCAGTCGGTAGACATCCATCCGTTCTTTGCCGAGCCGAATATCGTAGGGAAGTCAAGCTGGTCCTCGGTGGCCTCAAGATTAAACATCAGGTCGAACACCATCTCCTGCACCTCGTCCGGGCGGCAGTTGGGTTTATCCACCTTATTTATAACAACCACAGGCTTAAGACCTATCTGGATTGCTTTCTGTAACACGAAGCGGGTCTGCGGCATAGGGCCTTCGAAGGCATCGACCAACAGCAGGCAGCCGTCCGCCATGTTGAGCACACGCTCCACCTCCCCGCCGAAGTCGGCGTGTCCCGGAGTGTCAATAATATTTATCTTGGTGTCCTTATAGTTTATCGACACGTTCTTTGACAAAATCGTTATACCTCGCTCACGTTCAAGGTCGTTATTGTCAAGAATAAGCTCTCCGGCATTCTGATTCTCACGAAAGAGGTGGCCGGCCAGTAGCATTTTATCCACAAGCGTGGTCTTTCCGTGATCCACGTGTGCGATAATGGCTATATTGCGGATGTTCTGCATGAATAAAATAATTATAAGACCGTTACGGCCTCTGTGTGGCCCCTGGGGAGCCTTTGTTTCAGTTCTCTGCTTTTAAACCGCAAAATTACAAATTTTCAACCATCCTGACAAATCAAATGCAGAATCCGGATGCGAAAGGACCCTATACGGGCTGCATCCGGATTCTGCACATAAACTCTATCGGCCTATACAGCCTGTTCAGTCGAAAACTTTGGCAACATCGGCCTTTAGTTCGGCGTCCTGCTTGTCGCGGGATACGATTGTGCCGTCAGGAGCGAAAAGGATTATGCAGGGAATTCCCGATATGCCATAGAGATCGGTAGGCACCGACTGTGCATTGAGAATCTGCGGCCATGGAAGCTGGTGGCGCTCAACAGCCTCTTTCGTATTCTCAGGCTCGTCCCATACGGCCACGCCGAGAACTTCCAGTCCCTTGGGACCGTACTCCTCGAGAATCTCCTTTATAACCTTTGTCTCACGTATGCAAGGACCGCACCATGAAGCCCAGAAGTCGACCAGCACATATTTCCCTTTGCCCACGTAGTCGGAAAGCCTCTGAACGGTGGAGTCGTTGGCAATCTCGAAATCAACGAACTTATTGCCCGGCTGGGTGCGAGCTTTGTTCTCTGCGGCCACGATGAGTTTCTTTACGCGGTCATACTGCTTGAACGAAGGATATTTCTCAAGAGCCGCCTGGAGTTCAGGCAGGGAGTACTCGTAAGCCTTGTTCATAAAGAATACATATCCCACAGGGGTGTCGGCATTGTCAGCGATAGCCTTCTCGACCACGGCATTATATCGCGCCTCAAGCTCCTTTCCTTTTGCCACAGACGTGGAATCATCGGGAAGTGCGCGGAACTGCTGCACTATCCCGGCAAGCTCGCCCTGTATGGCCATGAGCTTGTCGTTGAGCGGTGACGACACACCTTTCGCGGGGTCGACAACCATCTCGGCATTTTCAAGAATCAGCGAACCCATACGCTGGCCGTCCATAGCAAGGCGCGCCATTACCGGGGCATCCACCCTGCCGGTGAAAACCGCCTTGGCATCCACCACAGTGACAGAATCGATTTTCTGCCCGTTGTCATAATTCACAAGGAACACCGTGGCATCGTCATCATCGGGCGTCAGCGGCACAGTCAGCCGATAGCCGTCCGAAGCGGAGGCCCCTG
The DNA here is from genome assembly GCA_910584735.1 of uncultured Muribaculaceae bacterium. Taxonomy (GTDB): domain Bacteria; phylum Bacteroidota; class Bacteroidia; order Bacteroidales; family Muribaculaceae; genus UBA7173. Next base: position 29,582 of record CAJUBM010000003.1, on the reverse strand, counting down.
CACACGCTGTAAGCGCCGCAACGGCACACATCAGAAAGAATTTAATCTTCATAAGGTTTAGATATTTCAGTTTTTTCTTAATTTTGCAAATCAACTCGCAAACAGCCGCCGTTAATGCGGAAAAGATTCCTTTTTATGAATCCGGCAACTGTACGGTGAGCTTTATTTGGCAAAGTAAAGAATTATTTTTGTCATTTCAACCACCGGCAACGAAAAAACGTTCATAAATCATGAAGAATAAACTGCTTGAGGCTATAGGCCAATCCATAAGAAAGAACTGGCAGGTGCCGGCACTATCCGATTTCAAAGGCGGAACCACCACCTATTCGCAACTCGGACAACGCATAGCCGAGATACATCTCCTATATAAGGCCGCCGGGATAAAGCAGGGGGAGAAGATAGCGCTATGCGCGAAAAACTCCACCGCCTGGGCAACTACATTCCTTGCCACGCTTACCTACGGCGCGGTACCCGTGCCGTTGCTGCACGAATTCCATCCCGACCAGATAGAGCATCTGACCAACCACTCCGAGGCACGAATCCTCTTCACGGAAAAATCCATCGCCGACAATCTCGACACAGACCGTATGCCCGGCCTCCAGGCTGTGATTCTCATGGGGGACTACGCCCTGCCGTTCTCCCGCAACAAGAAACTTGAGACCGTCATAAACGACCTTCCCGCGACATTCGCCAAGGCATATCCAGGCGGCTTCCAACCTGCGGACGTGGAATATACCGATGTGGCAATGAACTCCCTCGCGCTCATCAACTATACCTCCGGCTCATCAGGCAACCCAAAGGGTGTGATGCTCAGCTACCTCAATATCTGGAGCAATGTAGCTTTCGCACTTTCGAAGATAGACTTTCTCGCACCAGGTGACTCCATGCTGTCAATGCTGCCGCTGGCACATATGTACGGTCTTGTGTTTGAGCTCCTCTTCCCGCTATGCCGTGGATGCCATATATCCTTCTTAGGGCGCGTCCCGTCACCTAAGATCGTATTGCAGGCCTTCGCCGAGACCAGGCCCAAGCTGGTTATAACCGTCCCGTTGGTAGTGGAGAAAATAGTGAAGACACGCATCTTCCCTACACTGAAGAAACCCGTAGTGCGGCTGCTGCTCGCAATACCGTTCACCAGACACAGAATCTACAACAAGGTGCGAGACAGGCTCATCGATGCTTTCGGCGGGAATATAAGGCAGCTTATCCTCGGAGGCGCCTCCGTGTCTGACGAAGTGGAGACTTTCCTGCGCAAAATTCATTTCCCATTCACCATCGGCTACGGCATGACCGAATGTGCACCGCTGATTACCTACGAATGGTGGGAGACGCAACGCCCACATTCATGCGGACGTCTATGCGACGGAATGGAGGCCAGCATAGCATCCGACAATCCCCACGATGTGCCGGGAGTACTTTCCGTAAAGGGGCCGAACGTGATGATGGGATATTACAAGAATCCTGAGGCTACCCGCGAGGCGTTATCCCCCGACGGTCGGTTACGCACCGGGGATATATGCACTATTGACAACGACGGCTACCTATATATACGCGGACGTGACAAGAATATGATCCTCGGCCCCTCTGGACAAAACATCTATCCCGAGGAAATCGAAGCCAAGCTCAACAACCTCCCCTTAGTTGCGGAATCCGTGGTGTTGGAACGCGGCGGAAAGATAGTGGCACTGGTGCATCCGGCCTATGACATCGCCCGACAGCAAGGCATCTCGGAAGAGACGGCCGACCGACGCGTAACAAACCTACTCCCCGACCTAAACAAACAGTTACCCTCCTACTCAAAAGTTTCCGCGATAGAAATCCATCGCGATGAATTCGAGAAAACACCCAAGCACTCGATAAGGCGCTTCCTCTACCGATAGCGGCGGGGCAATGAGTTGGTGAAGTAAGACGGGTAGGACTTGTAGGACGGGTAAGACTTCAATAGCAATTTGCCAAAGTCTTACCCGTCCTACAAGTCCTACCCGTCTTACCCAATTTGCCTAAAAAGCCGGCTTGCTCACGCAAACCGGCTTTCGGGGTTGGGGATAGATGGCCCCCCAGCGGGTGGGAAGTTGCGGGGGGCCTGGGAAATATCTTGAGGATTATTCGGCAACAACCTCGAAAGGAATCTCCACTGTGATTTCTTTGTGGAGGTTCACCTTTGCGGTGTACTTGCCAAGTTCCTTAACAGTCTCTTTGAGGGAGATCAGCTTGCGGTCAACATTGTGTCCGAGCTTCTCAAGGGCTTCGGCAATCTGGATATTGTTCACAGAACCGAAGATAGTGCCGTTGGCAGCAGCCTTGGCGCCGATGGTGAGTGTCACATCGGCAAGAGCGGCGGCGGCAGCCTCTGCTTCAGCCTTAATCTGGGCCAGCTTATGGGCGCGCTGACGCTGGTTTTCAGCCAGCTGCTTGAGAGCCGCTGCATTTGCGATAACGGCCTTGCACTGGGGGATGAGGTAGTTACGGCCATAACCGTCCTTAACCTCTACGACGTCGTCCTTGTAGCCGAGGCCGTGGATATCTTCTTTCAGTATAATTTTCATAACGATGTTTCGGAAAGTGATGTTTAACGGACAGTCCGGTCGCGGATTATTTCATCAGGTCGGTCACGAAAGGAAGGAGGGCCAGATGGCGGGCACGTTTCACGGCCTGGGCCACACGGCGCTGGAACTTCAGCGATGTCCCTGTGATGCGGCGGGGAAGAATCTTGCCCTGCTCGTTGAGGAACTTCTTGAGGAACTCGGGATCCTTGTAATCGATATATTTGATACCGCTACGTTTGAAACGGCAATATTTTTTCTTCTTAACGTCTACCGACAGGGGAGTGAGGTAGCGGATTTCAGATTGAGTCTGTGCCATGGTTTGAATTAGTCTTCCTTGTTAGCTGCTACGGTTTCTTCTTGAGGTTTGTTTGCACGGAGTGAGCGGCGTTTTGCGGCGTATTCAGCGGCATACTTGTCGTTGCGGAACACCAGGAAACGGATTACGCGCTCATCGCGGCGGAAGGCGGTCTCAAGTTTCTTCACCAGAGTGGGTTCGCCGTCAAACTCTACGAGCGAGTAGAAGCCGGTTGACTTTTTCTGGATAGGATAAGCGAGCTTGCGCAGGCCCCAGATCTCCTCGTTCACGATTGTCGCACCGTTGTCGGTGAGCAATTTTGTGAACTTTTCTACCGCTTCCTTCATCTGGGCGTCAGACAAAACGGGAGTTAAAATGAAAACGGTTTCGTAATGGTTCATTTCTAAACTATTGTGTTTAAATGAGTTGATTGCATGCGATGCGCTTTTGCACATTCACGGGTGCAAAGTTACCCATTTTCCCCGAATTACCAAAACATTAAGCAGCCCTTTTTGCACCGTACCATCCCTCCATTCACAAAAAAATTACCGGGACCCCATTCGATTGCGAGGATGTCCCGGCATGTCTCATAAACTTAAGACATAATGTGTCAATTGGCTATGAACGCTCCCAGCGAGGGGGGGAGTGACGGAGTGCAGCTATATGCCCGGGCGAACTGCCGTATAAACATCACCGTGGAACGGCGCGGATGATGGAGGCCCTGGTCGGAATTTGCACGGCGCGGAGTGCGGCGGGAATGATGGTTCATAGCTGGGATAGATGGAGTAAAATCATTTTTCATAGGCACGCTATGTTTAATGGGTTAACACATATATAACGCCCGAAAGCCGTCATTATTGTGGATACCCGTCCATAAACTTTCCTAACCCCGGAACAAACGGTCCACCCCGAAAGTTCACCCATACCACTATGTCGGGAAGTAACGCTACGGCTCCCTTAACAAATCTTTTAGATAAAATACGTGAAGCGCATACGAAGGGATGTTGACAACGCTTAACGCTCTCTATTATTGCCCTCCTTTTTGCAAAAAAGAATTAATCATTCAAAAGATATTTGGCAGGGAAAAGATTATTTCATACCTTTGCCTTTGGAAATGCCAGCAATGACTTGCTTCCATAGAAAAGACACAACAAAAGTAAAATAAGCAAACAACAATCACCAACTTAAAACCCAATATTTACGCCTATTGCCATACCTCTACCTAATTTAAAATTACTGACGAAGAATGCAGAACATCAACCGGCAGACCGACGAACAGTTGGTTTCCGCTTACGCTAATGGCAACAACGAGGCTTTCGACATACTGCTCCGCAGATACGAAGACCGCATTTTCACATATATTATAAATGTCGTAAAGAACAAGGACGTGGCCGATGATATCTTCCAAGAAACATTCGTAAAGGCTATATCTACAATACGTCAGGGTCGATATACCGACTCCGGCAAATTCTCGGCGTGGCTCATGCGCATAGCTCACAACCTGATTATCGACTATTACCGGCAGGAGAAGAGCGAGAACACCGTCTCGGCCGACCAAGACGACACAAACGTGCTGAACCGCCGCGACCTTTCGGAGGAAAACATAGAGGATCTAATGGTGACATCGCAGATACACACCGATGTACGCCGCATAATGGAGTCGCTTCCCGAATCGCAGCGCGAGGTACTCGAAATGCGTTTCTACCGCAACATGTCGTTCAAGGAAATTGCCGAGGCTACGGGCGTGAGCATAAACACGGCCCTTGGCCGTATGCGCTACGCCATCCTCAACATGAGGCGCATAGCTTCGGAAAAGAACATAGTCCTCACCCGATGAGGATATAAAGAGACATCTTACAATCATAAGGCGTTGTGTCCGCCGGACACAACGCCTTAATCATACCCCAAAATCTAAAGCCATTAACCATTAAATCCATTTAATATTTTTTAACTACCAAAATCGTATTTCAACCATAGTTTATTCCTATATTTGAACCCGGCAATCAATTTTGCTTAAAAATCGATTAATCAAAGCCTGCAACACAGAGCGACCGCTATATAGCCCATAATAATACAAACCCTATATTTTTAACCCCATGAAGAAAATCTACTTTCTTTCATCACTATTGCTCTGCGCGGCATCTATGAGCGCACAGACCATGATAGTGTTAGACAAAAGCGGCGAACAACACCGCTTCGGAGTAAACCGAATCGAGCAAATCACATTCGAGGAAATAGAAGATGAACCCGACCCTGACCTTATAGACTACACCGCCGTCACGGTGTCACCCTATAGCGGAGGTAATGTCGGTATGACATTCACCGATGCCGAGGGGAAAAACATAATCAACCTCGACATGTGGGGTACCACAGAGGCCACATACCTCGAAGCCGGCACCTACACCGTAAACGCCATGAACAACCAATGGACCATAGACCCGTCCTACTCCTACTTCATGCCTGAGGCCGGACAGACCCCTGACTACATAGGAGCCGGACAGGTAACCGTCACGGACAACGAGGGTGTCTATACCATCGACATAGCCGTACGCACAGCTTCAGGCTTGGACATAAACGGCCGCTTCACAGGAGAACTACCTTCATACACGAGCCATCCCAAGGCTATGGAGATTGTCCTGACATCTGCCACAAAGAAGATAATCAACGACCCACAGCCGGGCGAGCACTATATCAAGCTCAACGATGCTCCCTGGGACTACGAGATGACCCTCGACTTCTTCGCCGACGAGTCTTCAACCAACCTCCCCGCAGGCACATATACCATCGACCGGTCTGACGCACACCCCGCAGGCACTCTCTACTACCAGAAATCCTCCATCGACATCTACACCGGCCCGTCCTCAGACCGTGGCAACCACCGCTTCTCAGACGGCACAGTAACAGTCACCGTCAACGGCAACATCCACACCATCGAGATGAACGTGACCCTTGACAACGGACGCGAGGCCCATATCACATATTCAGGCGAAATCACCATCGAAACCGAATAAAACCAATCCCACAAAACGAATACTCAGATGAAACGATATATAATCGCAGTCGTGGCCTTAGTGCTTTCAGCAGCCGCCATGATGGCCCAGACAGTAGAACACTCCCTGGTTGTAAACAAAAAATCAGGCGAAACGGTAGAATACAAGTTCAAGAACGACCCGAAAGTGTCCTTCGTAGAGCAGGATATGGTAATCACTACCGGCACCGACAACGTGCACCACCCTATAGCCGACCTCCAGAACCTCACATTCTCCAAGACCGTAGGGCTTGACAATGTGACGGACAATAAAGCCGACATCATCGTAACATTCACCGGCGAGACCATCATTTTCGAAGGCCTTGACGAAGGAATGGTGCTGGCTATCTTCTCCCTTGACGGCAAAAAACTCGCCGACGGACGTGCTGACAGTGACGGCCGTGCCACTGTTGCTATCTCAGACCTGGAAGCAGGCGTATACGTAGCCTCCTCCCCCATCCACTCCTTTAAATTCGTAAAATAAGATACGCCATGAAAAAATCACTCATATTCTGCGCAGCCCTGCTGTCGGCTATGACCCTCAGCGCCCAGAAATACAACATGGTTGTTCACACAACCGATGGCAACACCACAAAAATACCCGTTGACCAGATTGAGTCGGTATCAACCCAGGAACAGCCCTCTTTCACCCCTGCCGACCATATAGTGTACGCCATGTACTCCACCTCTACGGACAAGGCCACCTATAGAATCGACATCGCCACCGCCCCTACCGACCAAAACGGTCTCCCGTCCAATAACGGCGACCGTCTTTTCACCCTCGCTTTCACCGCCCCTTTGAGCAACGGAGCCACGGCTATGATTCCCGTAGGCAACTACGGCATCGGGAACGGCAAGGACTTATTCACCTGGGACGTGAACAAATCCAGCATGATAGAACGTACCGCCCCGGGAAATGAAGGGCTGAACATGTCTATCCTTGCCGGCGGATTCATTGATGTAGACTACCAGGACGGTGAATATGATATCCGTGCCGAACTCGTCACACTTGGCGGAGAGAAAGTGGACATCTCGTTTGAAGGCCCCATAAATTTCCGCATCGACCCAACAAACTACGAGACATTCAAAGAAGATGTGAACGTAAACTTCGAGGGCGCACAGGGACGATATTATGCCAACTGGAACTACCATTTTGCCGATGATGTCACTATGCAACTCTATACCGGGACATTCGAGGACGGCAAACAGACAGAAGGATATTGGATGAATCTGGACCTCTATATCCCCAAAGTGGCCAATCCGACCCCGGAAGCATACCCATCGCCAAAGATAGCCGACGGCGTATATACCGTTGATAACCGAACACGTGGCAGCGACATACTATATGCCTACCATCCGTTCTCATTCATACTCGGTTCGATAATCGATGCCCTTGGAATAGTTGGCCATGTAGGTTCATATATCACCTATATAGGCACCGATGGCAAGCTCCAGGTTGCCCATCTTAGCGGCGGTACACTCACCGTTGCCGACAACGGCACAACCTTTAACTTCGATTTTGAAACTACCGAAGGCATAAAGGTGAAAGGATCCTACAGCGGCAATCCGGCAATCCGCAACTTCTGCGACAACTTCGACCAGGAACCTGAACGCCCCTACTCCACAATCACAGGCGACCACCAGCTTAATTTCGTTGACAATACGGTAGCTATAGCCTATAACATGGGCGACAACTATCTGAAACCGGGCATCACATCATACATACTTATGGTTACAGACCCGGCATCGGAACATGGCGACTTCCTGACTCTGGATTTGTTTGCTGATGGTGACAAACTTCCTGACGGCACATATGAAATCAACGATAAGTTTAACGCCTTCAGCGGTGTACGCGGATATTGCGACTTCGGCGGCAACACCATACACTCATGGTACGGAGACCTGGATTCAACCGATGCCGATGGTTACCAGACCTTGATAGCCCCTGTAAACGGAGGCAGCCTCACCATAACCACAGTCAACGGAGTATCCACGATCACCTTTAATCTCACTGATGACAACGGGCACTCATTGAAGGGTTCATGGAGCGGCAATCTTATCCAGGCATCCCCTGACGATGTGGCTTCCAAAGGAATAAAGAGTGTACTCAAAACCAAGTAAGCACCAATAATCACCGATACAATACAGCCACCCCCTCCCGATGAGCAATCCGGAGGGGGTGGCTGTATTGTATCGGTGATTAGTCTTTCACAGGCTTAAGCGCCAGTTCAGCCTCGGCAAAAGACAGCATGAACTCGCGGGCAGCATCATGTTCGTTGGGAATATCACCGTCAAGGATGGCGTTCTTTATACGTTCCTTTATAATACCCACCTGGTGACATTCTCCCAGGCCGAAAGTCTCCATAATCTCTATGCCATTGACCGGCGGCTGGAAATTACGTATGCGGTCGCGTTCCTCAAGCTCTACCATCTTTTGCTTCACAAGCTCATAATTGGCCTGGAAACGCTCTACCTTCTCGCGGTTCTTGGACGTTATATCGGCCGCGCAAAGGGTCATGAGGTCGTCCACATCATCGCCCGCTTCAAAAAGCATACGCCGCACTGCCGAATCGGTCACCTCATCCTCGACCAACGCTATCGGCCGCATATGCAGTTCCACCAGTTTCTGCACATATTTCATATGCTCGTTCATCGGGAACTTCATTCGGCGGAAAATACGTGGTATCATTCTGGCTCCAACGGCATTATGCCCGTGGAAAGTCCAGCCGAGGCTCTTGTCAAAGCGTTTGGTAACCGGTTTCCCTATATCGTGGAACAGCGCGGCCCAACGCAACCAGAGGCTGTCAGTACGCCGCGCCACGTTGTCAACCACCGACACTGTATGGTAGAAATTATCCTTGTGTCCCACGCCGTTCACCACCTCTACCCCGCGCAGGGCGGCCATCTCGGGGAATATGAGTTTCAACAGACCGGTTTTCAAAAGCAGCTCCCACCCTATCGAAGGCTTTGGGGACTTCATAATCTTTGTAAGCTCATCATATATGCGTTCGCGCGATATAATGCCTATACGATGTGCATTGCGGGTTATAGCGTCAAGCGTGTCCTTTACTATGGTGAACTGTAGCTGTGTGGCGAACCGTATGGCCCGCATCATCCGCAGAGGGTCGTCCGAAAAGGTGACGTCAGGGTCAAGCGGTGTGCGTATCAGACCATCGTGGAGGTCACTGACACCGTTATAACGGTCTACAAGCTCGCCGAACCGTTCGGAGTTCACACACAGCGCCATAGCATTGATAGTGAAGTCACGCCTGGCAAGGTCATCGTCAAGAGTACCGTCCTCCACAATAGGTTTACGGCTGTTACGGTTATACGACTCACGGCGGGCACCTACAAACTCCAGTTCCATAGAGCCTTTCTTCACCTGGGCCGTGCCGAAATTGCGGTACACCGCCAGATGGGCATGCATAGTCCGCGAAACCTCGCGCGCCACTTCGATACCCGACCCTACGGTAACGAAATCTATATCTTTCGAATCACGTCCCAGCATAAGGTCGCGCACATATCCGCCTACAACGTAACATTCGCGCCCGAGCCTGTCGGCCGCCTCGCCTACAATGTGGAATACGGGCTTGTCAATCTTCTCCTTCATATGCCGGAAGTCCTTATTCAAAAAGGGGGATTATCTCTTCAGGAGCGTTGGTAAGACATTGCGCTCCGGCGGCCCGCACAACATAGGTGTTCTCCACACCCACGGCCCCCGTACCCGGAATCACGAATTTCGGCTCTAAGGCTATGACATTGCCTTCTTCGAGTATTTGGCGCGAACGGGGTGCAATCACAGGCCATTCGTTAATCTCGATTCCCACACCATGCCCTATGAATCCGGCATGCTGGCGGTGACCCATATAATAAGGTTCAAGACCGGCCTCACGCACTATCTCAAGAGCCTTCTCATAGAGAGCGGAAGCCTCCGCATCCGGGACGGCCTCACGTGAGAACATACGGTGGATGTCGATAGAGCATCTGTGTGCACGTAAGGCTAATTCCGGAATCTCTCCGAGCGAGAACACCCGGGTCATATCGGTCATATAGCCCGTATAGTTGCCGTTAACATCGACCATCACGGTCTGTCCGCGCTTTATCTCGTCGCCGCTGGCACCTACCGGAAGGGATGGATCCATACCCTTGCCACCCATTGCGAAATCATAAGGACTCGGGGCATCGGCGTTGTCGCCTGAAAGTACGTTCCCCATAAAGAATTCCATAGACTGCCCGGAGATTCGGAACTGGCCCAGACATCCCTCCACACGGCTGAGATGTTCGATTTCCACCTGCAACTCATAATCAGTCATACCGATATTGAAAAGCGAGGGGATACGGCTGTAGACCTCGGCATGTTTTACGCCTGAGCGGCGTATCATATCTATCTCAAACGCGGTTTTCACCGACCGGGTCTGCCTCAGGAGCGCCGTGGCATCTATCACCTCAGCCCCGTCGAAAATCTTTTTCAGACGCTCGGCCTGCGTGTACGATATGATGTCAAGCTCCAATCCAACAATCTTCGGACGTTCTTCAGAGGCCAGGTGCGATGCTATCTCTTCCGGCTTTCGCACCATAACCACATCGTCGCCATGAAGATGCACCGGGCGCCGCACGAACCAGCGCGGAGTTCCCACGGAAGGGATATAGGCCCAGCCGGCAAACACACGTCCCGTCAGATAATATATATCGGCGTTATCTGTAACGATAATCCCGTCGCAAAGCCCGGCCATGCCTTCCTGCACCTTGTGCAGACGCAGCAGGGCTTCCTCCGGGGGAAGAAGCATAAGATTTTCCATAACGGCTATTTTTTATCACTCCTTACGGGCAAATAGCCGACACATTTCGGACTATCTGTCCATAAGAAGTTTTATATTTCATTCGGATATGAAGAATATTCCCACACGGCTCAGTGCCATGAGGGTATCAGTACGCATTATATGCCTCACTTTCACAGGTACGCCACGCGTCAGGGTCACTCTGCGCCCGATGGTATCCGCCATCTGGAGATGCGGCCCAAGACCGCGTCCCTGCCATCGTCCGAAGTTGTCTGCCAATGGGAAAAAGACAGTATCACGGCATACCTGTCCTCCTCCGTCACGCCACAGCACCTCCAATACAAGCGATGAAAATCGAAAATCATTCCCATGGGTAATCGCTGTGACAAGACGCCCTGTAGCTACAGAGTCGGCAAAATCAGGGGTGAAAACTATCGTATCACCATAAAGCCATCCTTCCTCAGGCAAAGTATGATATTCGCTGTAATCATTCCCCGGCGCGGAGCAGGCACCCAGGCCCACCACGGATAATAACGCCGTAATGAGCATGAGCTTATGCACTGATTTCATCATTCTCATACCAATGGAGGATTATTTATAGAGTGTTCATAGGTTAGGAACAATCTATCAGGCAGAGGGTTCGTTGCGCGATTCCTTGAGGGGGCGCAACCGAGGTGCCGCTTCCTGGCGGGGTTGCGGTTCACGTGTAGGCTTCGGCCTTGACGAGGAGCCGTCCTTTTGGCGCGGTTCGCGTCTTGGCGCCCTCTTCTTAGGCTGTTCCCCATCTTTGGGATTATTCTCTCCGGGGAGTCCCTGTTCTCGGGAAGCCGTTCCTTTGGGCTTGTTGGGACGGTTGTCGCCTCGTGGCGTTCCCTTCCCTTCCCCTTTCGGACGCGGCTGACGTCCCTGCGGCGTCTCGGCTTCGCGTCCGCCTTTCGGCGCTTCTGCCTTGTCCGAGGATTTGTTCACCTTATCAGACTTGTCTCCCTTACCACCCTTTTTCTTCTTTTTCTTCTTTGAATCGAAACGGGTAAGGGAATCCTGGCCGACAAGGTCGCAGAAACCTGCCGACTTTTCCTCGGCTTTCTCCTCCGACACAAGTTTCAGGGGTTTCTCCCCTGCCTTGTTCAGAGCTATAATCTCAAAGGCGCGTTCCGCCGAAATCGTAACGAGGTTGGCCGGCATCCCCTTTTCAGATGAGTATGTGACCTCGCGCCGGAAAATATCGGCCTTGAAATAATAGAATGTAGCATCGGCGGTTTCGAGTTTGGCATCCTTGGGGGGGAGTTTCTTGGAAGCCTCCACATAGGTGTCTATCTCGAAATTAAGGCAGCACTTCAGTTTGGCACACTGCCCGGCGAGTTTCTGGGGATTGAGCGATATATCCTGATAACGTGCCGCCGAGGTTGAGACACTGGCAAAATTGCCCATCCATGTGGTGCAGCACAGCGGACGGCCGCACGGCCCTATACCGCCGATACGGCCGGCTTCCTGACGTGCGCCTATCTGCTTCATCTCTATACGCACCTTGAAGGTCTCGGCAAGCACCTTTATAAGCTGGCGGAAGTCGACACGTTCGTCCGCGATATAGTAGAAGATGGCTTTGTTGCCGTCCCCTTGGTATTCCACATCGCCGATTTTCATATTAAGCTGCAAGGAGGATGCAATCTTGCGCGAACGTATCATGGTGTCATTCTCACGGGCGCGGGCGGCATCATAGCGTTCCATGTCGGAGGCCTTCGCCTTGCGAAACACACGGCGCTGCTCGGCATCGGGCTTTATGCCGGCCTTACGCATCTGCAACCGCACAAGCGCCCCGGTGAGCGACACCCGGCCTATGTCATGCCCCGGCGAGGCTTCCACAGCCACCCAGTCGCCTACCTCCAGCGGTATATGCTGGGAATTGAGGTAGAATCCCTTGCGGGTGTTCTTGAACTGAACCTCCACCATGTTGTCCTCGGCATACCCTCCCGGGATATCCTCAAGATAATTGAAGCTGTGCAGCTTCCCCCGCAGGTTGCAGTCGCCCCCGCACCCTCCGGCACAAGCGCCCGAGGATGTGGCGCAGCCGCCACACGAGGAGGAACACCCCTCGCACGACGTCTTATCGCCTCCGGCCTCGCCTCGGCGCGGGCATGTGGCACATCCTGAGCCGCAACATTCCGTGCCGGTTTCCTGTTGTTTCTTGTTACTTTCTGGCATACAGGGAGACGTCTCTTATTTGGCGAAGGACACCGCACGTGTCTCACGTATCACCGTAATTTTCACCTGGCCGGGATATGTCATCTCGTCCTGTATCTTACGGGCTATCTCATTGGAAAGATTCTCAGCCTGGGCATCGTCAATCTTGTCGGCACCGACAATCACGCGCAATTCCCTGCCGGCCTGTATGGCATATGTCTTTATCACGCCGGGATAGCTCAACGCAAGCTGTTCCAAATCGTTCAGACGTTTGATATAGGCTTCCACAATCTCACGGCGGGCGCCGGGGCGGGCGCCGGAAATGGCATCGCAGACCTGCACTATGGGGGCCAGGAGCGTGGTCTGCTCTATCTCGTCGTGGTGTGCGCCGATGGCGTTGCAAATCTCTGGTTTCTCCTTGCAGCGTTCGGCAATCTTCATGCCGAGGATTGCATGCGGCAGTTCGGGCTCCTCATCGGGCACCTTGCCTATATCGTGGAGAAGTCCGGCACGGCGCGCCTTCTTGGGGTTCAGGCCGAGTTCGGAAGCCATGATGGCCGAAAGATTAGCGGTCTCACGCGCATGCTGGAGCAGGTTCTGCCCGTAGCTCGAACGGTACTTCATCTTTCCAATCATGCGTATAAGATCGGGATGGAGTCCGTGGATGCCGAGGTCTATGGCCGTGCGTTTGCCGGTCTCGTTGATTTCCTCCTCAATCTGCTTGCGCACCTTGTTAACCACCTCCTCGATACGGGCCGGATGGATACGTCCGTCAGCCACGAGCTGATGGAGTGCCAGACGCGCAATCTCGCGCCGCACGGGGTCAAAGCCTGAGAGAACGATTGCCTCCGGGGTATCGTCAACTATAATCTCTATCCCGGTGGCTGCCTCCAGGGCGCGTATGTTACGCCCCTCACGTCCGATGATACGCCCCTTTATCTCATCGGAATCGATGTGGAACACCGTCACGGAGTTCTCGATGGCGGTCTCGGTGGCCACCCTCTGTATTGACTGGATTACGATGCGTTTGGCTTCCTTGTTGGCGGTCATACGGGCATCGTCCATTATGTCGTTGATATACGACTGTGCGGCGGTCTTAGCCTCATCCTTCATCGTTTCGACGAGTTTCTCTTTGGCCTCGTCAGCAGAAAGTCCGGAGATATGCTCCAAGGTGTCCTGGGCCGTGCGTTTGAGACGCTCAAGTTCCTCTTTGCGCTGTTCCAGAACCGACTCCTCGGCTCCGAGGCGCTGGCGCATGCTCTCAAGCTCGTTGCGCTGGCGGGCGTTCTCGCTCTGCTGCTGGTTCAACTGGCTTTCGCGCTGCTTCATTTTCGATTCCGACGACTGCACACGCTGCAGGCGCTGGTTAGCCTGACGCTCAGCCTCATCCTTTATCTTGATGCCTTCCTCACGGCCTTTAAGAAGCTCTTTCTGACGGATGACCTCGCCTTCGCGCATGGCCTCGTCAATAATGGTTTTGGCGCGGGAGCGGCCCATTGCCTTCTGGACGGCGATGGTAACGAACGAGCCCACAGCCAGGGCCACTACCGCTATCGCTACATAGATTGCTGCGTACATTTGATATTTAGATTTTGTAGTTAACTATATTGGTTCAATAAAAACTCTAATTCACAATCAAAAACAAGACACGCCGGCAGGTCTCCCCGGCGGGGGACTTACTGGCGCGTCTCAATGCGTTCGGACAAGGATGTACAGCGGCTGAAGGATTTGAGCGTGGCCGTCCATATCGATACATATCTACAACGGACTCCTTCCGGGCTGATACTTCATAATGCAATGCCGTTATTTGACGGCGGTATCAACCAGTATGCGGTCAAGCTCACGCTCGAAATCGTCAAGCAGCCTTTCTGCGGCTGCCGCCGCCGAGTTCTGCGTATAGAATAGCTCGGCAAACCTGTAGGCCACCATCGACATGACCTCCATGGAGGATTTGTCGCGGAACCTGTCGGACCACAGCCCGTACAGACGATTGACCTGGAATTCCGCCGTTCGGGCCGTCTCCTCATAATCCCTGTCGATATTCAGGGTCATGGGCTTCTGCCCGGCTATGCGGATGGTTATGTTGAGCTTGTCAGTCATCTTCTATCTTCGATCCCTGCGGAGATAAGGCCGCAGGGGAAACTGCTGTTACATACGTCCGGGGAACACCCACACTATTCCTTGAGTTCGGAAATGCACGTGTCTATTTCCCGCACCAGTTCGGCAAGAAGTGTCCGCGCCCGCGCCGTATCCTCGCGTGTCGGAGCGAAAGTCATGGCGGCCTTAAGATATTCCGCCTGGCTTTCCAGTTCGGCAATCCTGCGATTAAGCGATGCAACAGTCTTTTCGAGAGCCGCCACCTGCTCCAGGGCCTTGTCGCGCTGGGCAGAGATAACAGCGTAACGTTCTATAACGATACGTGTTTTGGCCGCTATTCGGTCGGTTTTCTGTTGAAGCTCGCCGGACATTCTTTACCAAATTTTCACAAAAGTACTATTTTTTTCCGTAATCCCAACCATCCGTTCTCCAAATTCTTTCACAATAACTCATAAAAATCCCACGGACACACCCTCGCAAGAGATGCCCGTGGGACTGTATAGGCTCTGGAAGCAGTGTTTATTCCACAGCTACCTTTATCGTGGCCGACCCTATGCTTACAATATAGATACCGGGTGAAACTTCCGCGATACGTCCTTCGGCTCCCTCCTTGGAGAATACCAGGCTTCCGTCCGGGCGGTACAGCGCTACGGTCTCCCCATCGGGATTTGAGACACATATGGCATCACCTTCCACCCAAGCCGATATGCCACGGTAATTGACATCGGCCAAAGCCGTGCGCGACACACGTTCGAAATTGGATGGAGCGCTCTCTACCTCGTAGTTGCCAAGGCCATCCGAGTTGTACAGGCATGTCACATAATATGTGTGGAACGTGTCATCGGCAAGAGATTCCGAGAACCAAGGACACTCATCCGAGGTAATACCGGCCACCATATCGTCACGATAAATGGCGAATCCGTCAAGCGACAGCCTGCCGATATTGCTATAAGCCGCCGGGGTGAACATCACATCATCTACCATGAACATGAAAGTATCGGTGGAAGTGCAGCGGATTGCAAAATAAAGCGCCCCTTCAGGTAGGGTATAGCTGTAGGAAGTCCACGTCTCGGGAACCTTAGTGTCGGTGCCGAGCAGCGTGAAACTGTCAGGGTTGTTGTCGGTTGTGGAGTATAGGAACTCGAACGAATCGAAGCCATAACGTGTGGTATAGCTGCGGGCCATGAACATGACGGTCTGAGCCTCACCGGAAAGCAACGGGGAGATGGCCCAGTCATCGTTCTGCGTACCGTTGTCGCACGAGAAGGAAGCCAGACACTTGGAGCCTGTACTTATGTCAAAACCGGTGAACGCATTATGTGTGCCGTCCACCACTATGAAGGCCATAGGCTCGCCGTTATTAGGGAATGTTGCGTTCTCAATGCCATAGGTGGTCTGGCCGTCACGGTCGGCAAAGGTCCACCCCTCCACACTGTTGATTTCGAACGATTCCGCATCTTCAAACGATTCAAGCATCTCATCGGCAGGCGCACCGTCAGCGGGCGCGGTCCAATCCAGGCGTATGCTCTCGCCATCACCACCTCCACGGAGGTCTGTGACACGCGGAGCGGCCGGCGCCGCGCTCTTGACCTTAACCACGCCTGAAGAGTTGTCATCGGAAAGCATGTCGGCATCCCAACGGAGCCTTATCTCATAGCAGACCTCATCAGCGAGATTAACAGGGAGTTTGTCGGGGATACGCACCTTGACTTCGCTGTCAGGATTAAGAGCCTGGGCGTTGCCGTTGCCGACCAATACGCCATCACGATAAATATCGGGATAAACATTGACAGCCTCATTCTTACCCGTGTTTGAGATAGTAGCCGTAAGCGTTGTCTTCGCACCTGCCACCACATGTGTCGGGATATGGAAGCCGGAAAGCATGACGTTATTGTCAAGCACATCGGTCACCTTTATATTATCTATAACGATGAGATTCTGCGCGGTAACGCACACGCCGTTGAATCCCACCTCTATAGTCTTGCCACGGTAGGCACCCAGGTCGACCAGCACACGGTGCCATCCGGCGCCGTTATCGGCCAACGTGAGGCTCTTCAATGTGGAAAAGTCGCCATGAGCCTCCGCTACCTGCACATCGAGGCGGTCAGCCGAACCGTTTACGCCGAAATACCAGAAAGAAAGATGCGGGGCGCGGGCGTTGCCGGGGATAGTAATCTTTGCTGAATGGAACAGGGCTTCCTCCCCCGCCTCATAGGGCATGAAAGCAGCCAGGCCGCCGTCCTGGTCCTGCGGATTCGCCACAGGCTGTGCCGAGGATGGTCCTACACCCCATGACGCCTTACCTCCGTTGTTGCGGGTTATTGCCCATGCCGAGCTTACACTGCCTCCGGCAAAGGATTCGCTCCACGGATAGGCATACGGTGTTCCTATAGCTATCTGGGGCGTGTACACGTAATCATCATAATTCACCCCGGCGGCGGTCTGTGTCATTATGTAATAGAACACGAATGTCTGGCGGCTTCCGGGCTCTATAACATCTATGTCAAACTCGTTGGCGGCCAAATCCTCGGCCAAGACCACATTCCCGGTCTTGTCAAGGATGGCATAATGTATGGCCGAAGGATTCAGCGGAAAGCCGTCAATATCGGTGGCGGGAGCGTCCCAGCTAATTTTCACCTTACCCTCGGAAGTCTCGGTGATACGCGGGTTAAGAGCCGCAGGCGCAAGGTTAACGCCCAGACGGCCGTCTGCCGAGAATTTAGCGCCTGCGCCATATTTATTGTAGGCCGTTATGGTGTAGGAGTACATGCCGATTTCCTGTGCCTGGTCTACGAACGAACATTCCGCCCCCGGAGCAGTGGTGCCGAACGTATGCACCACCTCGTCGTTACGGCTAACAACGATTTTGGTAATATCTCCTTCAAGAGGCGTATCGTTGGTGGTGATGGCCGGAGCCTTGAATGAAACGGTAGCCATTACCTTGCCGTCATAGTCGGGGGTAACATGAAAATCTGTAGCCTTTCCGGGAGTATCTCCCTCATAGGGAGCGCCTATCGAAAGGTTGTCAAGACACAGATAGAACATGTTCTTGTCGCTGATGGCATGGAACCCGATATAGTACACCCCGCTATTTTCGGGAATAAGCTGCACGGTCTTGCGGCTGTAGGTATTGGATGTGACTTCTGTGGGGGGAAGCAACACCTGCGTAAGTGCCGAGGCTTCGGGGCGCGAACCCATACATACCTCGTAACGCTCGGGATATGAAGCATTGAAAGCCTTTATATCATAAGAGAGGTCATAGACTTTCCCGGCTTCAAGTCTGACAGGGGCAGTCACAAGCCAGTCATCGCTGCTGTTGTCGGAGTGAAATTTAGATCGCACATAATTATAATAGAACTCCCACGTGGCGCCATCGTTGTTGGCATCAATTATGGTGAAGTTGTTCAATGAATTGGCATCATCAAATGTTTCCGAGTAGGGAGGATGGATGTTGCCCGTCTGCACGGCGTTTGAGCGTCCTTCAGCCGAGGATACCTCCCCGGAATTAGCCACAACGGTGTAGTAGAACGACACCACCGAGGCCGGTTCTTCAACAGTCTCGGAGAAAGTGGTACCTTTCTGTGCGGTTGAGACTACATGCGCCCCGGGATAGCGGGTGACGGTGTAGGTTATATCCGCCGGATTGAAATATCCGCCATTTGCCGAGCCTGTCACGGCATCCCAGCTAAGTGAGAAATCAAGACCGTTGGCAACCAGCACCACGTTCTGCGGCGCCTGCGGGGCATCGGCACCAATCCAGCGTGTTATCTTAACGCCGTCACTGACAGCCCCACCTTTCGAGACCTTGACCTCGAAAGTATATTTCCCGGCCTCATTAAGGGTTAGAGGAGCTTCTGTACGGACTCCGGCCTGGCATGTGCCGGACGCTTTCACCTTGCCGTTCACCGCCACCTCATAATTAAGCGCACCCGTCAGCGGCGCACCGCCAAAAGTTACGGACGGGGCTGTGAATCCAACCGTGCCGTCAAGCGATGTCCCTTCAAAATTCAGGACCATGTCGGTAACCGCCCCCGGAGCCTCTTCCGAGATATTCGGATATAAGATGAACATTCCTCCGAGCTGGGCACTGTTGGGAGTATCGAAAAGTTTGGTAGGTACTGCCGTGGTAAGGTTTATGGCATAAACAGCGTTGTCTTCGTCAGAACTGGTGGCGTAATAGAACGTATCGGTGCGGTAGTCTATCGTACCTGAAGTAGCGTTCTGAATGGGAAGGCCGGTCTGTCCGATGATAGTATTGGCACCCGTTTCAAGATTCACCTTTGCCAGGTTCCCATCGTTAAGAATCACATACAGAGTGCCATCGGAAGAGAAACCGGCGGCGCTCCATGCCTTTGTGAGGGGAGCTATGGTAGTTCGGGTGAAATTATCAATGTCGATTATCCCGAACTCCAGCGAGTTGCCGTTAGAGGCATAGAAACACCCGTAAGCCTGGTTCGTCAAGGGATTGTTCGCCATAGCGGTAGCCATCAGCACACAACTCATGTCATCGTTCACTTCCTTGATTGTGCGCCAGTTGTTCTCCACATCGAGTAGTGCCGAACGGTTTATCATCATCCCCATGTATGAATCGCGCATACTGTAGAAATACTTGCCGTTCTGATATACACCGCCATTCATAGCCCATGGGCCGTATGTGGCACGTGTGAACTCCCCACCGATAGAAGGTATGGAATATATACCGTAGGTGGTGCTTTTGGTATCGGAAAGAATGGACGCGTAGAGGGTTACCTCAGGCACGGCATCCGCCGCTGCCGTACGCTTTCTTTTACTTTCAGCCGCAGGCGCGACTTTCAAACGCGCCTCCCCCGGTATCGCGAAAGGTGAAACCTGCTGCGTATTTTCAGGTCTATTCCTGTCAATCAACAGGTTACTTCCGACGGCAGGCATCATCAACGTCCCGGGAACCCTGGCTCTATTCACTTGGGAAGAGGCTATGGGAGAATTTCCCGTTGATAAGCCGGAAGCCTCACCTGCGGCACATAGGCCTACCACGGCGGCCGCTGCAAACAGAAATGCAACCAATTTCCGAAAGCCACTGTGCGGTGATTTACAATTCTTAGCTGAATTACGCATACTGGTATAATAAAAGGTTAAATGAAGTGTGTCTGTTAAATTCCCGTGATTACGCCTATCGGCGTTGCGGATAGAATTATTCTTGAAACAACCTACCGGGATGCGACAAAGGTAAACATAATTATTCAGAATTTTACATATTTCCACAATAAAAGTAAATATGCCATAATTCGGAAACACCAATCTTCCAACGAAGAACATTATTCGAGGTAACTTTATAGTGGCGCCGGACCTCCGGGACGGCAGGCCACCAGAAGCAACGGAACCAGCCTGACAGTTAGGACTATAACATACAGTAAACCAACATATCACCTAACAAAACACGTCTATAGGGCTGCGCCTCTTCTGGTGGCCTGCCGTCCCAGAGGTCCGGCGCCACTATAAAGTTACCTTTGCCAAAACGGTTATATAACAGAAGCGGTGTGTCAAAAAATGAATTTTGACACACCGCCTATGCGTTAAAATCTACCGCTTCGAGGAAGCGCTTTTCCGGTCACTTCACCGTCTGTTTCGAGAATGTGAGCGTGACCGTGGATTTGGGTATGTCAAGTTTCACCATCACAGGCTTCTGTACATAGGGGGTAACGGAACTTACATATGTCTGGGTAGAACCGTAGTTCTGCACAGTTTCCGTCTCCACCGTCACAGGCACAAGGGTGAACTTGAATTCCTCTTCAGGGATAGCTCCATTGCGTCCGTAACGGTCAATCATATCGAGGAGATACGGGCGAAGTCCTGAGAAAGTGTAACAGCGGTTCTTCGAATCATATTCGGCATAGAACGAACTCACATTGTCAGGTATATCATTATTGAGGAAGAAATTACTCTTATCGGAAGTGCGGACCAAAAGCAGCTGCTGGGGCGCCCCTATACCATAGTCGTTCTCTATCACCTCTGCCGGAATCTTGAATGTCAAGGTATTGACAACCGAAAGAGAGCCGCAGTTCTTATAATAGTACTCTATAACATCGCTTATCGGGAAGTCAAGTTCCACATCGCGTCCGGCGGGAGCCACTATTATATTCTCCCCGGCATCTATCCGCGCCTGGAGCTTGGGGGAAATCTGATAATTGATGCAGTTGTTCGACACGATTTCGGGAGTTACGGCGAAATATGTTCCTACGTGGGGAATCTCTATGGGTTTCCCCAACGAATCAGTGCCCATCGTATGATAATACATACGCATGGTGGTGGAGGTAATTTCCACCACGCGCCCGGCTCCGAACGAGTTCATCACCGCTATCCCGGGAAAATGTTTGGCAAATTCCATAGGGGTGGAGAAAGCTGACGGATTGTCGCGATAAAGCGTAAAAAATTCACGTCCCAACTCCACCGGCAAATCCACTGTGACACTTCTATAAGCCAGCTTCTTCACCGAATCATTCTGCTCTATAGTGTTGAACGTATATATCTTCGAGCCCAGAAGACCGCTCTGCGGATTATAATAGTCAGCAGGGTCGAAGTCGCTATAGATAGGCTGCGGCAACTGGCGGTCAAGACGGTAGACATTCAGCCCCATCGGGAGTATAGAGTCTCCGATACATCCGCCGCTACGCGGGATTGTGAGCAGCAACTGCAACGAATCGATATACTCAGGCAGCACACCCTCGGTCACTATAGTAGAGGCGGGCATAAACTGCGTCACGAACTGTGAGGAAAATACACCATAGCCTTCGGCGTCAATTTCGCCGAGAAGTTGCGTGATGGTGCGTGACTGTATAGGCACGTTCGACTCCGTAGAGCGGCCTGTGACCTTAAAGTCAGACTCCACCACCACCTCGGTCTCGTCATCAACGAGCGAGCTGCCTATGCCGCCGGTAGTGTCGGAACAGGATGCAAGGATGAATATAGATGCGGCAGCTATTGCAGCCGTGATGAACGTTATCTTCATTTTGAGTATTTATTACAAAGAGGGAAACACCCCCTTAGGGCAATAGGTTTACAGGCTATTGTAGAATTCCACCACTGCTTTTGCATCCTTGTCGGCATCAGGCTGGAACTCCAGCACCGGCTTCCCTTTGGAACGCGCGTATTCCAATAGCTCGACGGGAACATTCTCGGTGGCCGCTATAACACCGTCGGAATACTCAATCGCCAGTTTGTTGATTGTCATCCAGTCTACGGGGGCATCGCCAAGCAGGGACGTGGCTTCCGGTGAAAGTCCGTCCAAATGCAATTTCTCTCTGAAACGCGGGGCAAGCTCGCCTTCAAAACTGTCATCAAAGATTGAGAACACAACTTTAGCCTTCCCCACCGTGGGGTCTTCGTTGTAGACCTGCTTCAGATAGAGTGGCGAAAGAGCCGTAACCCATCCGGAACAATGTATTACGGCAGGCTCCCAACGAAGCTTCTTTACCGTCTCCATAACGCCACGCGTGAAAAATATCACACGTTCGTCATTATCTTCCGGGGTCTCACGAATTTCCAAGTCGGTAACGGCATGATGCTGGAAATAATCATCATTATCGATGAAATACACCTGCATCCGCGAGGACTGGAGGGTAGCCACCTTTATAATCAGGGGATGGTCGGTGTCGTCGACAGGAAGATTCAGTCCCGACAGACGGATTACCTCATGAAGCTGGTTGCGCCGCTCGTTTATGCACCCATACTTAGGCATGAATGTACGGGCCTCGTAACCATTCTCCTGCACACGGGCCGGAAGCTCCTGGCACATGTGTCCCAGAAAAGATTCGCGGAGATAAGGAGTGACTTCTTGAGAGATGTAAAGTGCTTTCTTTTTGGTACTCATCGAATTTTTAGGAGCCTTTAAAGGCAAAAAGTAAGGAGGCCGCAGTCGGTCGACAGACCTCCGTGTATTATAGTGTTGGCAAAGTTACGAATTTTTTTTGAGATTGCCGCGCAATTTAGCCCCGCAACCCTTGGAAGGGAAAGTATTTTTCTACATATTTTGACGTATCCGGCCATATTTACACCATATTTTGTACCTTTGTGATAACTTGGGATTAGAGTGCCCATCCTAATAACAAGCTCTATAATTTCTAACAACTAAATATATAGCCATATGCCGTTTGAACAAGGGAAGAAATATGAATTTCTAAAAAATGAATTTGATATAAGCAAAGAGTCAGGCCGACTGTATTTTATAATAAAAGACCCTGTCACAGATCTCACTTACAGAATAAAGCCATTTGACTTCCAAAGCAGACATCTGCCCGACAAAATAGTATGTTTCGTTAATTCAAACGGGCGGCTCCTACAGGATGTATATTCTGTACCGCCGCTGCTTTATGTCCCCGGTGAGGAATATTCGTTCAGAGTGATGAAGCAGGATTATAAAACCCTGAGATGCACCATAAGGGATGATGTGAACGGTGTAGAGTATGCCAATATCGACCTCGGGAAGAAACGCGTAGAACGATTCCAGAGAATCGTATGCCGGGTACTTTCCGTAGATAACGGTAAATTCTCGGTGCAACTTGCCGATAACGAGTCGCGACATTCCGACGGATTCTCGTTAAACGACCTCGGCTCCCTTCCGGAGGCTGCCCCGTTCCTTCGCGGGGGAGTCATAGGCCGGCTCATGGATTCGGAGGTATTCGTAGACGCGAAGATAATGATGGGGCAGGGAGACCCCCGCTGGCTCGTAACCGCTCTCGACACCGTCACCAAATACCTCCCGCAATGGCTTGAAAATGATTCCGCATCGAAAAGGCGCACCATCATGAGGCTGAAAGCGCTGACCATAGGCCTTATCGAACGCTCCACGTTCCTGTCAAGAATCCCTCTGGAGGAAAGGAGGCAGTCGCAGGAGCGCCTCACCGCTGTAATCCACTCTATCAATGACTACCTACGCGCCACGGAGCTCATAACCTGCGGAGGCGACGAACTGATGATAAAGGCCACTCTCAACAGTCTGAAAACCTCGGGATGGCTCTATGAGCCGGAGAAGAAGATGCGCCTGCTGATGGCTATCTTCTCGCTGCGCAATGCTTACGCCCATGCGTATATCGGCGAGATATTCGCCATCATACGCGACCATCATGCCGACAGTCATTTCATGGACACATTCCGACAAGGGTTCATAACGATGCTTTCCATATACATCAACAACGAGAGCAAGGTGCTTGATCCATTAGACCGCGATGCCCTGCGCGAACTCATCATGGCGCTGGCGCTGGAACTGCTGCTTACCGGCGATACGGAATACGAGCTTTGGAACGTGCATCGCGGACTGCTCTACACCTGCGCATCCCTGCTGGTAAACCGTTACGATTCCATTCTTCCCGCCAAGGCGCTACAATGCTACGCCGACCGCATCGATGCCCCGCTGGAATTCTCATGGCGCGACCTTGACGACATATCCATCCTATGCTATAACCGACTGTGCGCACGACTACCATATTCTTCGGCAGCCACTGCCGACATCTCGGTTTTCGAAGAACAGAACGCAAGGATTTCCGTAAACGGCTCGCACATTGTAATGGCCCCTTCTGTCCCCTCCCCCAACATGCGCGCGGTCTTGAACAGGGAACTGTTCCCGGGCATGAACCTGGAGGTAAGGCTCGACTCACGCCTTACCGAAGGGTCAACCAATGCCGATGCCTCCCCGACCCTCCAGCTTCCGATGTGGAAACAGCTGGAACGGATGCTGTTCGACCCTGCACAACACCTCAACGACCACCGCACGGCCACCGCCGCGCTTACCCTAAAAACGCCCCCGGAGGTGGGCGATGAAGTGGTTATCCGCATCACAGGAAAGGACGAATACGACTTCCACACCTATTTCTGTACGATAGAGGATCCGGCGCACGAAGGACGCGGCACCATAATAACCCACGATATGGTCGGCTATCCCGTAAAAGGGAACGTGCAGACTTTCGAGCAGGACGGCAAACCACTGCTGTTCAATGCTGTAGTAACAGCCCGGCAGCCCGATGGACAATATGTCTTCTCTATGCGTCCGGGAATAAACCGATACTGCACACGTCTTGCGAACGATGACATGGAGGCCGGCTGCGAGATTCCGGCCATAATAACAGCCGACGACGCCCCTAACAAATATTTCGCCGTGAGCGAGAGCGGCTACTCATTTACGATATGGAAACGGCGCGACCAGCCGGAACTTCACAAATACGACTGCGTGTATGCTACCATTGAGAAGGTTAACACCATGAACAACAACCTTTTCGTCCAGGGGCAGTTTGTACGCATGGCCGATGATGCCGAGGATATAGAGGACCGTGACGCATATCTCAACGAGACTTTCCGCCTGATGCTGCAGGAGTATGCAGACCATCAGGTGTACGAGCCGGAATATGAACCTTCCGCACAGGAGACCCCTGAAGACGAATCCTCCCTGTCCGTCAACTATCTCTCGCCCATGGCGGTAAGCGCGATTTCACAGCTACTCAACGTCATGGCCATTTCTGAGGGTGAAGACCTCCCCCGAGCCTACATGCTGCTGTCCGTTTCGCTGATTATGGCACATATGGCCGGCGACATGTATCGTGCCACCTTCCTACAGGCCAAACGGTGCCTAATCGAAGCACTTGCCAAGTTCGCAGCCGACGGCCGAATAGACCCTGCCGAAGCCGACAATCTCAACCGCCAGTGCAGCCGTTTCGCGAACGATGACGCAGACCTGCGGCAGAAACTCGGAATAGTAATGACACTTTCGCGTCTTGACCAGCCCGGAGAGCTCGGCCACCCGGCCCCTACGGACATGTCACCTGCGGCAAAGACAATACGCCTGGTAAGCGCCTACAACCAGCTGCGCGGCCTTAGGATGAACCCTGTCCGTGCCGAGATTCTAAAAGGCATATACGCCCTTTTACGGCTTCCCGTCCCGGCCGAGGTGGACGTAATCCGCATAAAAGCCAAGGAGGATCAGCACAACGAATTCAAGGAGTCTATGATTTACCCCGCCGGAAACGGAATGCATGCCTACGAGAGCCGGCAGGGACGCGAGATAATGGAAGTTATCGATGGCATGCTCAACTCCGAAGGAGGAACCCTCTACCTCGGTGTCAACAACCTGGGAATCCCACGCGGCCTCGACAACGACTTCAAATATCTCAACCGTGGAAACGCAGACTATGACCTCCTCGACATGGAGGACAAATTCTCACTTGCCTTCTATGTCAATCTGCGCGACCATATCGGCTTGACCTACAACGGATACCCCCTTCGCGACTTCATATCGCTTGAATTTGACGAACTTGACGGAAAGATTATCGCCCGTGTCAACGTGCGCCAATTCCCCGGCATGGTAAGGATGAAAGACGAGAAAGTGTTCCTACGCCAGGAATCCTCCACCATCCCCCTGCGCACGGCCAAAGAGATAAAGGATTTCGAGAAAAAACGCCTGGCTCTATCTACTTCCGAAGCATAAACACAACGCAAAAACATCCAATAAGTTTATTTAACCCCGGTGGGCGACTTTCATGCCCACCGGGGTTCTAACTTTGCAGACGAAAGCCATGGCGGCTTTAATGAAAACCTAAAAACATGTCAACTATGGTAACGATATTAATGATATTCCTGTGCTTCGCCTGGATAGGACAGGCTCTTAAAGATGGAGCCAATATCAAGTGACCTACCGGATAATATTTATCAAGCATCCCATCAGATAACATTACGAACTATGGTCGGGCTTATACTTTGGGCTATCGTAATACTCATCATCGTGATATGTGCCTGCCCGGGCTTCCTCACATTCCTCTTCTGCATCGCAACCCCTGTCGGCATCGCCATATTCGCCCTCTTCTCATGGATAGACAAAAAAATCAATGGTTAGAAGCCTCATCTTTACGGCACCTGTAACTGCATATCCATAAACGAAAAAAGCCATCTTTCGATAGCCTTTTTGTGATGCGCCTGGAGCCGTTAAACTCCGATGCTGCATGGTGGGTATCAAGGAGTTGCCAAAGTCTGTGTCGGCTGACTCACTTATCTATCACGCTTATACTTCAATGTTCTTCACAGGTTTGCAATTCCGATAATGCAAAGTTACTAATTAACGTAGGTTCGACATAAGCAATCAGTTGACTCTGTTCTGATTCCTTATGTCGAACTCACGTTATTTTATTGTTAAGCGGTGAGATTCTTATATCGAACTTATGTCAAATAGTGTTAATTAGGTGTATTATTTCTCAATTGTCTACTCCTTAATTTTTTCATGAATTATATTCGCTGTTGCTGTATAAAAATTTTGTATAAAATCATAACATAATTCCATCAGTTTATATAAGCTAACGAAATTATTTATATTGTTTGAAGGGTAATATTTAAATTCATCATCCCAATTCTCAATCAAATCGTAAGCCGCTTTTTTATTGTTCTGCTGTAATAAAAGGATATCACTGGTATCTAATTTTTCACTTTCGCGAATAAAGTTAATTATAAATTTTTCTAAATCTGGCCAAGTAGATAAGTTTACATTTAATGCCATTCGTACAAGTTCATCTTTTGTTCTATGGAATTCTCTGAAAAAACACTCTATGGCTGTTTTAGAAATATCATTCATTATCATTGTCGGAGCATAGATGTCCTTTAAGATGTGATAATCAAATTTAGGAGTATAATTATAAATCGGTCCTCTTCCATCTATGCCTATGCCTCTTTCATTTGGAGGAGTGGAAAGTATGCTCAAGTATAAATATAATCGTTCAATTCTTAAGCTTATGATGCTTGTTGCTCTTTCGAGATTTCGTTTATTTTCTTCATACTTATTTCTCGCAGCTTCTTTTGTATTTTCCTCATTATCTTTTATGGCTTGGCTGTGTGCAATTGCATTTAAAAACAAGCCTAACACAATTATCCCTAATAGTGATTCAATTATTACGAGGATTTTTCCTGTTGAACCGGATGGGCATATATCTCCATATCCTAAAGTTGTAATTGTCTCAACACTGAAATAAATTGCATCCAAAAAATTTGTAAGTTTTCCATTGAAAGCCACTTTAGAAAGCCACAAATCTATTAGTGCAAATATGATAATTATCAGTACGAATACAGCTAAAAATCTTTTGGGAGGAGTATTTAAATACTTCCGTTTAAGCAATTTTTGAATTCCTTGTTTCAACATATAAATTTGAACTTATCAATTTAACAATATTTGAATATTGTTAAAAACATCTATCGATTATTTGGAGTTTCGCTTGCGACGGTTCTTCGTAGGCGTTGCAAGCGGCAAGGTAGTTTTTCAGTTCGGTGAAGTCTGTACCATAGAGGTTGTCGCTGAATTGGTGGAGTTTGGTCATTACGTTGATGTACGCCATCGGATCTTTGCGGCGGGTGAGTTTGCGCAATGCCAAAATGTAATCCTCTCGGAACACTGTCGGCACGATTATTCTTGACTGGTCGGCACGAACAAATTCGGCGTTCATCATCACACGGGCTATCCTTCCGTTGCCATCGTTGAAAGGATGCACCTCGCTAATCATGAACATCATGAATATTGCACGGGCAAACGGATCGGTCAGAGCCGAATAATATTTGAAGCCCTGCGAAAGCGTGCCTTTTACCAATTGATAGTCCACGAATTCGGTCTGACCTGCACGGTTATTTCTCATTTTGAAAACACCCGGATTCATGTGTGGTCGCCCTTCCAACAATATGGTGTGGCGATGGCTTAATATTGCAAACAGTTCTTCAGGAGATGTGGGAACACGCATCATCTCGGCACGGTTGGTCAAAATCTTGAATGTGCCAAGAATATCGTGTGAGTCCTCATCACGCCTCGGCATAGGTATTCCCGAATCAACGATTTCTTTTGCTTCCTCGATGTCAAACTCCGTACCTTCTATATAGTTGGAAAAATAGCTCTCGAAGAATGAAAACAACCGGAAAGAGTCCTCGTCGGTATTACGGTTGTTTCGTATTACAAAATAACGGTCTTTTATCGTATCAAATAAAATTTCAAATAGTTCAACCCGGCTCGCGTCGAACGGATTGCCGACTGCACGGGCTTTTGCCGAATCTGTGGACAATACTCCGGCATCGTGAGTTGACAGCAAAGCGGATATGATGTTGTTGATTTTTGAAAATTCATCGGCCATACCTAATTCGTTGGCTACTTCTCGCAACTCATCGCGGTACTGATTCAACCGTTCTTCGCCTCTTGTCAGCAATAGTTGTTCCAATTTTTTCTCAATTACTGCAATAGGCAACACTCTTGATTCATCTCCTGATTTTCGAGACAGCTGCATATTTTCAAGCATATATCTGTGTTCTCCCGATATGTGCAGACCCATAAATGGTATGTCATTTGCCGTTGCTTTTGGGCCTTTGACAAAATTGAGTATGATACCCGGCAAGTCGGCGACACGCCGAGTCGTGGAGTTTGTCAGGAAGAAATCGCCGGTAGAAGTCGGGCGCATCTCCTTTGCACTGCGATGACTGATCAAGGCGTTTGGATAACGGTACGCCAAAATCTCGATAAGGTTGCGCCGTATTATATTTTCAGGGCTGTCAATCAAGTTGGTCGTGTATATACGGGGAGCCAGCTTGCGCAACTCTCCGTCTTTCTCCTTTTTAGAAAGCACACGGGAAATATTCGGGTCAGACGAACCGAATATAATCTCTTTTTGGGTGTCAAC
>CAJUBM010000002.1 GCA_910584735.1 uncultured Muribaculaceae bacterium | reverse complement strand
GGCCACCAGAAGAGGCGGAGCCGGATTAGAAACGCCAACTCCCCTGCAAAGAATAGATTAAATTTTTCTGCCGCGCCTCTTCTGGTGGCCTGCCGTCCCGGAGGTCCGGCGCCACTACCATCCGGCCATAATAAAGTAACCTTTGAGAGCCGTCCCGCTATCCATATGCCTTCATGTATTTGGAAATAAGGAATAGAATTATTAGTTTTGCACGTATAAGATTAATGGCAAGACATTGGTAAACCACATTTTCAATAAAGACAAGGGTATATTCCGACATTTCGGAACACACGCCATATACACACTGACTATCTGTATAACGGCTATATACCTCGCTTCTGCGCCATCAGCACATGCGATTGGCAAGCAGCCGATTGACTCTCTGATGCAGACCCTTGACACCACGATAAAACATCGTGGCGAATATTCAGCGCGTAAAGAAGCCGAACTGGACGCCCTGCAACATGAACTCGACACCGCACGGACTGATGACGCCCGTTTCGACAGGCTGGGAGCGCTCTTTGACGCATACCTTTCGTATGACGCCGATTCGGCCATAGCGGCAGCCGTAAGACGCGAGGAGGTAGGCATACGCACCGGCTCACAGGAAAAAATCCTGAACGCGAGGCTCAACCTTGCAAACATCCTCAGCCTCACAGGCTCATATACCGAGGCATTGGATATAATAAAACAAATCCATCTCAAAGACCTCCCCGACTACCTCTATCCCTACTACTTCTATATAAAACGCCTGACCTACGGCAATATGGCCGACTACGCCGTAAGAGAGTCAGACCGCGAATATTACCGGCGTCTCACAGCGCAGTACCGCGACTCACTCTTAGCCGTGAACGACCGCGAGACATGGACTTGGTCGCTGATAAAGGGGGACACCTACAACGAGACAGGCCAATACGAACAGGCCATAGCCACCCTGGACGCATATCTTGCCTCCCACGAAGTATCAACCCACGAGGAAGCCATCTTCGCATATACCCTCTCGGAAGCATACCGCAAGCTCGGCGACCGCGAGAATGAGAAACGCTATTTGCTGATTTCCGCCATAAACGACCTCCGTTCGGGAGTGCGCGAATACGTGTCACCACGCAAACTGGCATTAATCCTCTATGAGGAAGGAGACATAGAGCGGGCCTACCAGCTGATGCGCATATGCCTGGCCGATGCCACGTCAAGCAACTCGCGCCAACGTATATTTGAAATCAACGAGGATTTCCCCCTGGTAAACGAGATGTATGTGTCAACCATACGCTCCCAGCAGCATCGCCTGCGAAACATGTTGGTACTCATCGGCGTATTGCTGCTCTTCCTTGCCGTGGCCCTGTTCTACGTCTACAAACAGATGAAACGGGCCCGCAACGCCACCCGTCTTGCAAACGAGGCCAACGCCGAGCTTCGGCGCCTTAACGACGAGTTACACCGGGCAAACGCGAAACTCCACCAGGCAAACGCCGACATCGCCGAACACTCCTATGTCAAGACAGAATATATCGGACGCTATATGGAGCAATGCCTTCAGAACATCGATGCCCTGGCCGCCTACCGCAAACAGCTGAGAATACTCCTTGCCGGCGGCAAGATTGACAAGGTCGCCAAGACACTTGACTCCGATACCGTGCTTGACGAAGCTTTCAAAACCTTCTATAACGACTTCGACAAAACCTTCCTCAAATTATTCCCCACCTTTATAAACGACTTCAACAACCTCCTCGAACCCGAGGGACGCATAGTGCCCAAATCGGAGGGGACACTCAACACCGAACTGCGAATCTACGCCCTCATACGCCTCGGCATAACCGACAGCGCCAAGATTGCCAAGTTCCTGCGCTACTCCGTAACCACAATCTACAACTACCGTACACGTGTACGCAACCGGGCTATTGGTGACCGTTCAAAACTCGAAGAAATGGTGGCGAATATCGGCCGATAACCTCTTGAAATATACTTCCCCGCCACTTTCCTATACAAAAAACCATTCAAAAATCACTACTTATTTCTCTATATCCAAAAAGCAGGTCACTATTGGCTATCAAATATTTAACATCTATCATCCCCTGAAAATATCTACTTTTTTAATACCTCCTTCAACAAAGGGGTATTTTGTATATAATTTTGTGGCGCAGATGGCAACTATCTTCTTACCTTAAATCCCCGGCGGGGGCAACGACACGCCATCGCAATACGCAACACTGATACGAACAAACTATTTTTCTAAACTTCAAATCTAATATGAAACCTTTGAAAACCCCTTGTGCAATCCGATTGCTGATGGCGGCTGTCATGGTCTTCCTGACCTCGGCATCGCTATATGCGCAGCAAATCACCGTTTCGGGTGTTGTCACCGACTCTGAAGGAGAACCCCTGATTGGCGCCTCCGTCATTGCCGTAGGCAGTGGCAGCGGAGTAGCTACCGATGCCGATGGCAACTACACCATCCAGGCAAATCCCCAGGGAGCGATACAGTTCTCCTATCTGGGCTACGAACCCAAGACCGTGCAGGTCGAAGGTCGTTCCACCATCAACGTGGTGATGCTTGAAAACACCGCCGTACTCGACGAGGTAGTCGTTGTCGGCTACGGCCAGATGAAGAAATCCGACCTTACAGGCGCCGTTGGCTCCATGGGTTCCAAAGACATCAAGGATGTACCCGTGGCCTCCGTAGGACAAGCCATGCAGGGCCGCATCTCCGGCGTACAGGTAATCGATGCCGCAAAACCGGGCGACAACGTTAATATAAAGATACGCGGCTTAGGCTCTACGCGTAACTGCGACCCCCTGGTCGTTATTGACGGAGTTCCCACCGACCTGGGCATCAACTCGCTCAATCCCCAGGACATCGAACGCCTCGATGTGTTGAAAGACGCCTCCGCCACGGCCATCTACGGTTCGCGTGGTGCAAACGGCGTGGTGATGATTACCACGCGCCGTGGCGCCGAAGGGAAGGCAAAACTGTCGTTCTCGGCAAATGTGGCCGTGCAGAACGCCACCAAGAAGATGAAACTTCTCGATGCCGCAGGCTATGCAGCCCTCAACAACGACATGATGCTCAACGCCGACCGCAACCTCAATCCCGAATGGGTAGACCCCTCCGCCCTCGGAGCAGGCACCAACTGGGTAGACGAGCTTCTGCGCACCGGCGTTATGCAGAACTACAACATCTCCTACTCCGGCGGCAACGACAAGGCCCACTACTATTTCTCGGCAGGTATGCTCGACCAGACAGGTATCGTAGACAACGTGGACTACCGCCGTTTCACCTTCCAGAGCAACAACGACGCCCGCCTCACGCCCTGGCTCAAAGTATCAAACAACCTGTTGTTCTCAACCGACCGCAAACGTTCGGGCAGCTACGATATGGGCGCCACTATGAGGGCGCTTCCCGTGTTCCCCATAAAGGATGAGGACGGCCAGTGGAGCGGCCCCGACGGCAACCCCGACTGGTACGGCTCTACCCGCAACCCCATAGGTAGCAACGACATGTACCGTTCAACCACCACGGGCTACAACCTGTTAGCCAACATTTCGGCCGACATAATCTTCTGCGACTGGCTCCAGTTCCGTTCCACCTTCGGCTACGATGCCCGTTTCTGGTTCAACGAAGCCTTCTCACCCAAATACAACTGGAAGCCCACCCCCGTGGAGGAAAGCTCCAACTACGAGAGCGACAACCGCTCGTTCACCTATCTGTGGGATAACTACTTCACTTTCGATAAGACCTTCGGCGGCAAACACGCCCTTAACATAATGGCCGGCACATCGGCCCAATGGAACGATTTCCGCTACCTCTCGGCCCAGATGAACGGCTTCCTCTTCGACTTCGTACACCAGATGAACAACGGTCAGGAGATGTACTCCATCAACGGCACACGCTCCGAATGGGCGCTGATGTCCTACATGGCCCGTGCCAACTATACCTTCGACAACCGGTATATGCTCACCGCCACCGTACGCCGCGACGGTTCCTCACGCTTCGGCCCCAAGCACCGCTGGGGTACATTCCCCTCCGTATCGGCCGCATGGCGTATCTCCAATGAGGACTTCTTCTCCAAGAACTCCCCTGTAAACGACCTGAAACTGCGTCTCGGCTACGGCCGCACAGGTTCGCAGGCTTCCGTATCGGAGCTCTCCTACCTGCCCACACTCAACACACTGCTCTACCCCTTCGGCGTGGACGGCGTGAACCAGTCCGCTCTGGTGGCACAATCGCTGGCCAACCCCTACATCCACTGGGAGACAATCGAGCAGTTCAATGCCGGTGTCGACATGAGCTTCTTCAACTCCCGCCTGAACCTCACCCTTGACGGCTATATCAAGAACACCCACGACATGCTCGTGAAAGCCACCGTGCCCATCACCTCAGGTTTCGAGGACACCATGGCATCCTACTCCAATGCCGGCAAGCTCCGCAACATAGGATGGGAACTCTCGGCAAACTCGATCAACATCGACTCCGAACTTACATGGGAGACAAACCTCGTGGTGACATTCAACCGCAACAAAATCAAAGACCTCAACAGCGACACCCCCGAGTATCTCAACCAGGTCAACAACTCGTTCGTGACAATGCTTGACCGCGATTATCCCGTCAACGTGTTCTACGGCTATGTGACAGACGGCATATTCCAGACCCCCGAGGAGGTACGCGCACACGCCGTGCAGCCCGGTGCCGAACCCGGCGACATACGCTTCCGCGACCTCAACAACGACGGTGTTATCAACGACCAGGACCGTACGGTAATCGGCAACCCCAACCCGACCTGGCTCTTCTCCCTGGGCAACCGCTTCACATGGCGCGGCTTCGAACTGTCAATCTACTTCCAGGGCGTTGCCGGCAACAAAATCTATAACGCCACCCGTATAGACATGGAAGGTATGTCGGCAGCCTACAACCAGTATGCCACCACAGCCGACCGCTGGACCACCCCGGGACAGAACACCCTGATGCCGCGTGCCGTATGGGCCGACCCCAACCAGAACTGCCGCGTCAGCGACCGCTTCGTGGAAAACGGCTCCTATCTACGCCTGAAGAATCTCACCCTCTCCTACAACCTTCCCGCCAAGCTGCTGCGCCGGATCACCATGGAGCAGGCCAAGATAACATTCTCCTGCGAGAACCTCGCCACAATCACCGGCTACAAGGGCTTCGACCCCGAGGTTGGCGTGAACGGCATCGACTTCTCCACCTTCCCCGCATCGCGTACCTTCAACTTCGGTATCTCCTTCAACTTCTAAAAGGCTCATACACATGAAAAATATAATAAACTCCATGTTGGCAGCCACGATGGCCCTGGGCGCGGTATCGTGCAGCGACTTCCTGGATAAAACACCATACGACCGCGTTGACACCAATATCAATGTCAACGAACAGACCGTTACCGCCCTTACAAACGCCTGCTACATAACCCTGCAGTCGTCAAACATGTACAACCAGCGTATATGGACGCTCGACATCGTGGCCGGCAACTCCGAGGTCGGTGCCGGAGGCGGCACCGACGGCCTGGAGACCATCCAGGCCGCGAACTTCGTAACCCAGAGCGACAACGCCATGGCCCTATACATGTGGCGTTCACCCTGGGTGGGAATAGGCCATTGCAACGATGCCATCGAGGCTATAAACAAAGCCGAGGATATATCGGACGATATACGCGACACCCGCATGGGCGAGGCCCTTTTCCTCCGCGCACATTACTACTTCGTGCTGGCACGTCTCTACGGCGGCCTGCCCGACCGCACATCCCCCTATGTGCCCGGCGAGCCCACGGCTATCGCCCGCCAGAGCCTCGAGGACACCTACACCCAGATTATAGAGGACTGCACCGAGGCCATACGCCTGCTCCCTCCCAAGAGCCAGTATAGCTCTACCGAGGTAGGACGCGCCTGCAAGGACGCCGCCCTTACAATGTTGGCCGACATATACCTGACCCTCGCCCCGTCCAACCCCGCACTCTACAGCCAGGTCGTAGAGCTTTGCGACGAGGTCACGGCCTTGGGTTACGACCTTGCATCATGCAGCTATGCCGCAAACTTCGACGCCAGCATCAACAACGGGCCTGAGTCGATCTTCGAAGTACAGTTCTCCGGCGATACAGACGAGGACTTCTGGGGCAACACCCCCGCAGCATCCTGGCTGTCGACCTTCATGGGGCCCCGCAACTCCAACCTCGTTGCCGGATGCTACGGCTGGAACCAACCCACACAGGAATTCGTAGACCAATACGAAGAAGGAGACCTCCGCAAGGACATAACCATCTTCTACGCCGGATGCCCCGACTTTGAGGGAACCCCCTACAAGAGTTCATGGTCAAACACCGGTTACAACGTGCGCAAGTTCCTTGTTTCCAAAACTATCTCGCCTGAATACAACACTTCCCCGGCCAACTTCGTAGTCTACCGCTATGCCGATGTGCTGCTGATGCAGGCCGAGGCCATCAACGAGATGGGAACTCCGCGTGAGGCCGCAGGCCCGCTTAATATAGTACGCCGCCGCGCAGGCCTCCCCAACATCTCCTCCACCATAGCGAATTCAAAGGATGAGATGCGCAAGGCCATCATACACGAACGCCGTATGGAGCTCGCCTTCGAAGGACACCGCTGGTTCGATATGATCCGCGTACAGGGTGGCGACTATGCCGTGGAATTCCTTAAATCAATAGGCAAGACCAACGTCAACAAGAACCGCCTGCTCTTCCCCATACCGCAGACAGAGATTGATGCCAACCCCCTGATGACCCAGAACCCCGGTTATTGATTTTCTTTATCGATTAAAAAACATGAAACTAAGATATATAGCACAGGCGATGGCCGCAATGGCGCTGATGGCCTCCTGTACGGACAACGACTATATGGAACTTGACAAAGGTTCCGAGCCTCTGGCCCTGACCACCTCCTCGGCCGAAGTGGAGCTTCGCGAGAGCGCCCACAGCGCCACCGCCGTAGAACTCACCTGGACCTCGGGCACCAACTACGGCACCGGCAACCGCATTTCCTACACTTTGGAAATCGCCGAGGCCGGAACAGCCTTCGCCAGCCCATTCGAGGTGAAGAGCGATGTTACACAGGACTACTCATGGGCCCCCTCAGTAGAGACCCTCAACGCCATACTCCTTGACAAGCTCGGAGCACAGGCAGGCTACCCCTTCGCGCTGGAAGCCCGCGTGACAGCCACGGTGGCCGGGTTCGAAGAGCCCCAGCAGGCTACCGCCAACTTCTCGGTTACACCTTACACCCCTGTCAGCGAGACACTGTACATTATCGGTGACGCCGCTCCCAACGGCTGGAACGCCGACAACGCCACCGCTCTGGCACGTACCGACAACGGCATTTTCTCATGGACCGGCGAACTCAAGGCCGGTGAATTCAAATTTATCTTAAATCAGGGCGAATTCCTCCCATCCTACAACAATAACGGCAAGGGCGGTCTCGTTCTGAGAACAGATGATGACCAACCTGACGATAAATTCTCCATAACCGAGGCAGGCTACTACCGTCTTGACGTAAACCTCCTGGCCCTCACTATCGCGGTGACCCCCACCGAAGGGGTTGTGCCTGAATTCCCGGAACTCTTCTTTGTCGGAGAGGAAACCGACTGGAACTTCAACCCGATGACTCCCGACCCCCTCGACCCGTTCATCTTCAAAATCGGTGTATTCTTCACCAAGGGCGGTGAATTCAAGTTCGGAACAACCGCAGGCTCATGGGAGAATATGTTCAAGGCCACACAGCCCAACGCCCCCTACACCGACCAGTCGATGGAACTCGTAAAGGGCTTCGACCCCGACAACAAGTGGTTCCTCAACGCTGACGAGACCAACCGCGCCTACCGCATAAGCGTCGACACACGCACAGGCCAGCAGCGTATGATGATGCGCGAGTTCACCCTCTTCACCGAGATGTACCTCGTAGGCTCGGCGGCTCCATGCGGATGGGACCTCGGCAACGCCACCCCCATGACCATGGATCCCTCCGACCCATACATATTCACCTGGACAGGCGCACTGACCGAAGGAGAACTCAAATTCTCGGCCGACAAGCAGAGCGACTGGAACGGCGCATGGTTCCTCGCCCCCACTGACGGAGCGGAACCCACCGGCACAGCGCAGCAGGTGATATTCATCAACAAGAGCGATTCGTGGTACACCGACATGTACACCGAAATAGCCGTTGGCGATGTCGACCGCAAATGGAACATAACCTCCGCCGGCAACTACACCATCACCCTGAACCAACTCTTAGACCAAATCACGATTATTAAAAACTGACGAAGACACGGGGAGGAGGCCGAAAACGAAGCGGTTTAAACTTCGGTTCCCCATCCTCCTCCCCGTTTCCAATCTCTTTCCGACATTATTATGAAGAAGATGAATCTGCTCCTGACAGGTGCGCTGGCGCTGGCTTCCGTAGCCTGTGGCAGCGATGAACCCAAACCCAATCCTAACCCTAATCCCACCCCCGATGGCGGAGGCACCTCCGTGACAGACGTGCGTCCCGTAAAGTCTTCAATGATGGTGGACCTTGTCACCGATAAGGCCGTGTACAATCCGGGCGACAAGGTGCGTTTCACGGCATCACAGCTTATCCCCGGTGCCAAAGTGCGCTACCGCCAGGGTGCAAACATTATCAGCGAGACTGATGCCGCAACCACCTGGGAATGGACTCCTCCCGCAACAGATTTCACCGGCTACATGGTAGAGGTCTACAAACCCACCGACAAGGGGGAGGATATGGTCTATGGCACAATAGCGGTCGATGTATCCTCCGACTGGACCCGCTTCCCCCGCTACGGCTTCGTAGCTACCTTCGACGACTCCAAACTCGCCTCAGGCGTGGTAGAGTCGGAGATGGAGTTTCTGCGCCGCTGCCACATAAACGGCGTACAGTTCCAGGACTGGCACAACAAACACCACTGGCCCTTAGGCGGCACACGCGACAACCCCGCCGCACGCTACAAGGATATAGCCAACCGCGATGTCAACGCATCGGTAGTACGCCGCTATATCGACCTGCAACACGCTTACGGCATGAAGTCGATATTCTACAACCTCTGCTTCGGCGCCCTCGATGATGCGGCTAAAGACGGCGTCAAAGAAGAATGGTACCTCTTCAAAGACACCCACCACGGCGACAAGGATGGCCATTTCCTCCCCTCGGGGTGGAAAAGCAACATCTACCTTGTGGATCCCTCGAACACCGAATGGCTCCGATATATCGGCGACCGCAACGATGATGTCTACGCCAATTTCGATTTCGACGGATACCAGATCGACCAGCTCGGCAACCGAGGAACCCTCTACGACTATTACGGCGTAAAAGCAAACCTGCCGCGCGGCTATGCCTCATTTATCAGCGCCATGAAGCTCCGCCACCCGTCAAAACGTCTGGTTATGAATTCCGTAGGTAGCTATGGCGCACAGAACATAGCCTCTTCCGGCTCGGTTGATTTCTGCTACAACGAGGTATGGGACGATGAAAAGGAGTTCAAGGACCTCCACAACATAATCCGCGCAAACGACACATATTCCGACGGCAAACTCGCCACCGTATTCGCCGCCTACATGAACTACGGCAAGAGCGGAAGCAAGGGTGAATTCAACACTCCCGGCGTACTTCTGACGGATGCCGTGATGTTCGCCCTCGGCGGAAGTCATCTCGAACTCGGCGACCACATGCTTGGCAGCGAGTACTTCCCCAACAACAACCTGGAAATGACCGATGAGTTGAAGACAGCCATAATACGCTACTACGACTTCATGACGGCCTACCAGAACCTGCTCCGTGGCACAAACACCACCTCCGAATTCGCAGCCGCAGTGTCCTGCACAGACCCCTCGCTGAAACTCTCGTTCAACGCATGGCCCCCGAAAAAAGGCAACATCGTTACATACTCGCGCAACGCAGGCAACGCCAAGGTGATAAACCTGCTCAACTTCCGCAACGTGGACGATATGAGCTGGCGCGACTATAACGGCACCTGCCGCGCGCCGATGCTGACCCTTGACATGCCGTTGTCTGTCTCCGTTGCCGGACCCGTTTCTAAAGTATGGGTAGCAACCCCCGACTATCACGGAGGCGCCGTGCAGCAACTCGCCTTCGAATACAAGGACGGCAAAGTCAGCTTCACCCTTCCCCAGCTGAAATACTGGACGATGATTGTTATCGAATAATCCCTAATCCCTAATTTCTGACAACCCAACAATGACGTCACGAATCATTTTATTCGCGGCGGGCGCTCTCTGTATGCTTTCCGCAAACGGCGCCTACATCACATCTCCCTCAGCCACAGTGCAATTAGGGTTTGAGACCGATGCCGCAGGCCGCCCGACCTACAACGTAAGCTATAAAGGGAAAACCGTGGTAAAACCCTCCTCATTGGGCTTTACCCTCCGCGAGGCCGCCCCGCTCCTCGAAGGATTCGAGGTGACAGGCACCGACACCCTGTCGTTTGATGAGACCTGGAAGCCAGTATGGGGCGAGACAGCCGAGATACGCAACAACTACCGCGAGATGCTAGTGCGCATGCGCCAGCCGGCGACCGACCGTCTTATGAACATACGCTTCCGCGTGTATGACGACGGCATCGGATTCCGATACGAGTTCCCGATACAGAAGAATCTTGTCTACTTCAATATCGAGGAGGAGAAGTCGCAGTTCGCCATGACCGGCGACCACACCGCATGGTGGATTGCCGGCGACTATGACACACAGGAATACGACTACACAGAGTCCTCCCTGTCTCAGATACGCTCCCTGATGCAGGGCGCTATCTCCTCAAACGCCTCGCAGACGCAGTTCTCACCTACAGGCGTACAGACCTCCCTCCAGATGAAGACCGACGACGGCCTTTATATAAACCTCCACGAGGCCGCCCTGGTCGACTACCCCTGTATGCATCTGGATCTTGACGATAAGGAGATGGTATTCACATCATGGCTCACCCCCGATGCCCAGGGTGTGAAGGGACGCATGCAGTGTCCGGCCACAACCCCGTGGCGCACGGTGATGGTGTCCGACAAGGCCACCGACATACTTGCTTCCAACCTGATTCTCAACCTCAACGAACCGTGCCAAATCGAGGATACCTCGTGGATAAAGCCGGTGAAATACGTCGGCGTATGGTGGGAGATGATCGGCGGGGGCAAACAGTGGTCCTACACCTGGGATCTCCCCTCGGTGAAACTCGACAACCTCGACTATACAACCACCAAGCCACACGGACAACACCCGGCAAACAACGACAATGTGCGCCGCTACATCGACTTCGCTGCCGAACACGGCTTCGACCAGGTGTTGGTGGAAGGCTGGAATATCGGCTGGGAAGACTGGTTCGGCCACCAGAAAGACTACGTGTTCGACTTCGTGACCCCCTACCCCGACTTCGATATTGACGCCCTCAACGCCTATGCCGCATCAAAAGGTGTGAAGCTGATGATGCACCACGAGACCTCCGGCTCGGCCAACAACTACGAACGCCACCTTCACAAAGCCTACGACCTGATGAACCGTTACGGCTACAACTCCGTGAAGACCGGCTATGTAGGCAACATAATCCCTTACGGCGAACACCATTACGGCCAGTGGATGAACAACCACTACCTATACTGCGTAAAGGAAGCTGCCAAACACAAAATCATGGTGAACGCCCACGAGGCAACACGCCCCACCGGCCTGTGCCGCACATGGCCCAACCTCATCGGCAACGAATCGGCCCGAGGCTCGGAATATGAGGCTTTCGCCGGCAACAAGCCGTCACACACCACAGTGCTTCCCTTCACCCGCCTGCAAGGCGGTCCGATGGACTATACGCCCGGCCTGTTCGAGATGGATATGAAGAAGGTTAACCCCACCAGTGCCGGACATGTAAACTCCACCCTCGCCCGCCAGCTTGCCCTATACGTGACGATGTACAGCCCCCTGCAAATGGCAGCCGACCTCCCCGAGGTCTACGAACGGTTCATGGACGCCTTCCAGTTCATCAAGGATGTGCCGGTCGACTGGGCCGACTCGCGATACCTCCAGGCCGAACCCGGCAAATATATAGTGGTAGCCCGCAAGGACAAAAACTCAGACGAATGGTATGTAGGCTGCACGGCCTCCGAGGACGGCTATGAATGTAACCTCCCGCTCGACTTCCTTGACAAGGGACGCAAATACCGGGCCACCATCTATGCCGATGCCTCCGATGCCCACTACATGGATAATCCCCAGGCCTACCGAATATCGGACAAAAAGGTAAGCTCATCCTCGCGTCTGAAGCTCAAAGCCGCCCCCGGAGGAGGTTTCGCAATCTCTATAAAGCCCCTCTGAATACAATAAACATAATAAATGGAAGCGGGCAGCGCACACCATCCGGCTGCCCGCCTCCATACACACTCACCATCTTAATTCTTAAACAACTTCAAAACTATGAAGCTCTTTACAAAACTCGC
This sequence comes from uncultured Muribaculaceae bacterium, assembly GCA_910584735.1. Taxonomy (GTDB): domain Bacteria; phylum Bacteroidota; class Bacteroidia; order Bacteroidales; family Muribaculaceae; genus UBA7173. The sequence goes on along the minus strand of CAJUBM010000002.1, from coordinate 32,363 downwards.
TATCGCGGCAGTATGTGCCGTATCTTTCTCTTCAGTCTCCGCACAGGACCGTGCCGACCTCCTCTGGGTAATCGGCGATGCCACCCCCTACGGCTGGAGCTGCGATGACGCCACCGCATTGGAAGCAACAGCCGACAATGCAAAAATCTTCACCGGCACCATGTATCTGGAAGCCGACAAAGATTTCAAGTTCCTCACCAAATATGACTTTGGCAATATGGAGTACCGTGCCGCCTCCGAGAACGCCACTCCCGGCACGGACGGCAAGGTAGCACTGGTGCTGTCGGACAGCGACCCTGACAACAAAATCCATGTCACCGAATCGGCCAACTATCTGATCACCATTGATACCGAGGCCCTTGAAGCCACGATTGTAAAATCAGAATACCAAGCGACACAGATACGCTACGCCTCACTTTTCATCGTAGGCTCGGTGCTTCCTACGGGATATGCCGTAGACAACGGCCTGGCTCTGCCGCAGAGCGTTGAGAAACCTTATGAATTCTATGCCGAGAATATCTCGTTGCTCGAAGGCGACTTCAAAATCGCCACCGCGCTGAAAGGCTCAGGCACATGGGATGCAAAATACTGGTATTTCCGCGACCCGGACGATGCCTCGAAAATCGTTCTCGGCGCAGAGGGCGACAACCAGTGGCACATCGAGGCCGCAGGCTCATATAACGTGAAGGTAAACCTCGTTGACAACACCATCGCCATCGTCCCCTTCACCGATGCTATCGAAGAGATCGAGACAGATACTGAAAACACCCCGGCTGCCTACTATTCAGTTGACGGACGCCGCGTCATCAATCCCGCTGCCGGTTCGCTGGTAATCCGCGTTGCCGCCGATGGCACCGCCACAAAAATTCGCTTCTAAGTAACTGGTCGAAATAATTTTGAACAGTTACTTAATAGAACCTATATCAAACAAATCCTTTTCGAACCGGGCGGCAGCTGACCCTCCACGGTAGTCGCCGCCCGGCTTCTATTAAGAACAAGAAAATTACCGGTCTTTAACCTAACAACATAATCTGACATGTTACGAAAATCCCTATTACCACTCATAGCCACATTAATAGGAGTATTTCCGGCTATGGCATGGGACCACATGTATATCATAGGCCCGGGAACAGTTATGTCTTCTCCGGGAAATGAGTGGAATCTTGACCACGCCATCGAGATGAAAGAGACCTACCAAGGGTCAAATGTCTACCGCACGGTATGCTATCTTAAAAACCACGACGGAGTTTCTTTCCGCTTCCAGCCCGAGAAAGCATATACTTCCGATAAAGATTATTGCGGCGCTTCCTCCAACGGACAGCCCCTCTCCAACGATGCCTGGACGTCCATCAAACGGGAAACCGGCAACTGCTTCTCCGTGCCTACACCGGGGATATATGCCGTGGAGGCCAATTTCAATACCAACCAAGTGAAAATCACCCAAACAAGCAGCATCTACGTGGTCGGCTCACTGGTAAACCATCCCTGGACTGTAGATAAATATGCCCCGCTGACGAATACAGCCACCGAGCCATCGCTCTACACCGGGAATATCGATATCACTACAAATGCCGGCTCCACTACAGGCGATTTCAAAATCGACATGGATCCCGACAACCACGACAATGACGGATGGGAGGACAGCCGTTTCTGGCTGCTGAAAGATTCAAAACATTATTTCAAAAATACATTCGAGGGTGATGACAAGTGGACCGTGGGCTATCCCGACCAGGACACCCACGCCGAACAAGACCTCGTTCCGGGAATGTACCGCGTGGCTGTGAACACGGCTACGAAGATGCTGAGCTTCACACGTCTGCCCAAAACCGTGACACTGGCGGGGCCTGCCGTGCTACAGGACTGGACAACCGCCGGGAATCTCACCCTTTCATCTGACGGACAGGGGCAATTCGTAAAGAAACACGTATTTTTCCGTTCCAACGACATCTTCAAACCGGTTGTTGACGGAAAATACTACGGCAACCACCAATGGAGCAACACCCAGGTGCCTGACAACAGCAACGTCTACCTGAAGAATGTCGATACCGGGGCAGACCTGTCGGTTGCCTCAACGGGTTTCCGCGATGTGTACATCCGCCCCTCCGACGGCAATGACGGCACACTCGACATCTATATCACCGGCCCGCAGGACGTATGGTTCGACGGTATCGGCACACTCACATATGATGCCTCAAGCACATCATACAAAAACGACAACTTCAAATGGCTTGATGCCGGGGCATCCTCGAAGGCCATAATCGGAGGGGACAACATGCAGACCCTCTCCGCCACAGGCGCCGGATGGTACACATGCTCCATAACGTTCAACGGTAGCCAGCCCCGGTACAACCTGGTGCGTAACATCCCCGTCCTCACCGGCAACGCCACAGACAGCAAATCATTCTCTGACAACGATGTGTGCGGAGAATCATTCGTACGCCACAGCGTCTATCTGGAAGGGGGCCGCACTCTCGGCGCCACAATCGGCTCAAAGAATTCACCCGACATCCGGGTAGGCAAGAGCGGATATTACACCGTAAAAGTCAATCTTGACCAAAACGGCCAACCGAAAGTCAGCATCACCGGCCCGATAGATGTGCATATGCCTCTGACGGAGGAAGACTTCAAGGACGGCCGCAAACACTACTTCCTCGTAGGACAGCGTATGGGCGCATGGCGCCTACAGCCCGAATGGGAGTTCCAGTACGCCGGAGGAAACACCTACTCCATTTCCCCACGCCTGCTCTATAACGGCTACGTAATGGTAGGAGTGGTCGACAATTACGCCGACTATATCGCACAGTGCTATAAGGGATACTCAGATACTAATACGGGTGCGAATATAGTGTTCAATCCTAAAACCAGTGCGAACGGCTCGTTCGCACTGGCCTACCTCCCCGCTGCGGGGAGAAACGGCTGCTCCGACGGGAAATACACTTCCACCCGATATGACGAGATAGAACGGACCTCTCCGGCAGCACAGCATGGCGGATGGGACGCCCTGGCCAAACGCGCCATAAACATATATTCAGCCGATGGCTTCGGCGACCAGCAGCATCTTCAGTCGCATCCCTCGCGAGTAAATTCCATACGGCTCAATGTCGACTCTGACGGCACTCCTACATGGCTTGAATTCAACGATGTCACCACCGACAAAATGGAAGTGGCCCGCCTGCGAACATTCTCACTTGTAGGTGGCGGCATACGTAATCAAAAGATAACGTATGATGACAACGGCGTAACCTCCCCGCTGAACCGCCAGGCCGGCTACGACGGCAACGCATGGAGCGAGGCATGGATACAGTACGATGCCAAGGGTAAACCATATGTCGATGCCCATGGCGAGTACATGTATCAGACATGCTTCACAAAGGACTGGCTCCGCGCCCACCCCTCCTTCTTCAACTTCGGCGATGATTTCGAATATACCTCCAACAACATCACCTTCATCTACAATGAGAATGCTACCCATCCCGACCAGTTCGGAGGTAACCGCCAGATAATCGATGCCGATGGAAATCCTACCGGCAAAACAGAGCGCCTCTATACCTACTTCGACAATCCCGACAACATCGGACTCGGCAATAATATAGCCTGTGATAACAATCTTGACGACGTGATGTATGTCGATGGCTCGCGCCGCGTATGCTACGTTGTGGAAGATATGTGGATGGAAGGCATGTTCAAGGTATGGAGCGGCTGGGGCGGCTCTGCCACAAACTACGAGTATGAGCAGAACGAGACCAACTACACCCGCTGGTATCGTGCCAACGGCGGCCACGGCGCATGGCGCGACGACCGCGCGGTGTTCTACCGCTACCTCACCGAGACAGCCTTCACCATCTTCGAAGATATCGATGCCGCCAACTTCGGCATCGGCTACGGACTTCCGGGTTCGGAAAAAGTAGAGGCTGACGGCTCGATCAAGGCCGCGTATAAGGAACATCCCGAACGCCGATTCTTCAAGAAAGTAGTAGTATGGTATTGCATCGAAAACGGCTTCGCCCGCAAAGGCAAGGATAATACCTCCTTCCTTATCTTCCTCCAGGAGCGCGGGGGACCAAACATCACCATCGCCAAGAAAGACGAGGATGACAACCATATACAATACTCCTTCCATATCCCCCTGGTAAACGGGATGGAATCGGAAGCTGATACCAAGGAGTTCGGTCTCATCAACCGCTACCATATCGAACGTATCCCTATCTATGACGATGGCTCGGAGGGCGAACCTGTGCTTGTGAAGGATGTCGACATGTCCGATAACCCACAGCTACGCGAAGACTTCGTGTACACCGACATAGATGACCCCACGGCACTCGCTCCCGGACGCTACCGCTACAAGATTACAACCTATCGTACGCAGGGCGGAGGCATCGGCTTGAGCGCCAAGTCGAACATCGTACGTATAAACGCCAACAGCACCGTGACCGGTGTTGACGAGGTGGTTGCCGGAGATGGCGGCAATGAGGACTTCTCACTGAACATCTCACCCAACCCCGTGACCGATATACTCACTATACATGCCTCGACCGACCTCGGCCATGTGGAAATCTATTCGATAAACGGCTCTATGGTACGCACCGCAAGATTCGCATCCGACTCCGGCAGCATAGACGTGTCGTCTCTCACCCCCGGTATCTATATCGTAAGGGCATTGAACTGCTCAAAACGCATCATAAAGCGATGAATCTATCCCATGTAATAATCGCGGTATCGGCCGCGGCCGGCATCTCCACGATGCCGGCCCGCGCCGATATCAATTACCTGCACCTCTATATGGTAGGTGCCGCCACACCCGACAAATGGAACGCCGACCTGCCGGAAGAGATGACCGCTATCGGCAGCGACTGCTTCATATGGGACGGCTACCTGGAGGAGGGTGATTTCAAGTTCATAAACAAACGCGGCGACTATGGTTCGTCAATTGTTGCCACAGAGTATAACCAGACATTCACCTCCGGGGAGAGCTATCCGCTGTACGACAACACCAACAATTCCCATTACGACCACAAGTTCTACAACGACCGGGCCGGATGGGTACGCGTAATCGTTGACCTGCGCAACCTCTCGGTGAAGTTCCGCCGCCCGGCAGTGGCACTGGTCGGTTCGGCGGCTTTAGGCTGGGGCGGCATGAAAGATATTCTCCCGGTATTTGCCGATGACGAGGGAATGATACGCTGGACAGGCCAGTTACGCCAAGGAGAGTTAAAGTTTCTCGGTGACGGCGCGTTCGACTGGCACCCATGCTTCAACGCTCCCTGGGAAGGTGACATACTGTCTCCGGGAGCCCATCACATAGTCTATAATACCTCAGACCATAACGACAAGGGGGAAAGTACGGACTTCAAATTCAACGTACCCCGAGCCGGGATTTATACTCTGGCCTTCGACTTCGCCGGCAATACGGTGAACGTCGAGACCGCTGCCGAACCCGACCTCCGTGGCGGATTCGGAGCCATGGAGGGGAGGTATATGATAGGTGTGGACCGCAACGCGCGCCGGCTGCATTTCGGCCCCGTCCCCACATCGCTCTATATCGGTACGGGAGCTTCCGATTATCAAAGATTAGAAGCCTCCGCCGACCATGACGGACACTTCTCTTCCGTGGTAAGCCTCCGCCGGGGGGAATATTACAAACTTTCTTACAACCCTTCCGACTGGAACAACTCCACACTCTCACCCGACAGGGACGTGGATATAACAGCAGGCGCCACATCAAACGTGGCTCCCATGCACGGCTTCAGCTATACCGTCCCGGCTGATGACAACTATGTTGTAACGGCTGACTTTTCCACCCCCCTGCCATACGTGCAGGCTGTCGTACATGATCCTACGGCTCTTGAAACACCCACGGAACAGAACGCGTGGGTATCGGTGGAGGATGATATAATAGTTGCTAACGGAGACTTCCGTAATGTATCTGTCTACGACATATCCGGCCACCTGGTAGGGCAAACCCCACGCACCCGCGTAACTCCCGGAATATATATAGTGAAGATTGACAACCGAGTATTTAAGACGGCAGTAAGATGAGATCACGATACCTGTTTTTGGCTATAGCTGCCGCAATTACATGTAATACCGCCACGGCACAGTACGGCCTGCATATCACCGGCTCCCGGGGAGCCGTGCAATGGCCCCCGGCCTCAACCATCCCCATGAGCGCTACCGGCAACGGGAACTTCCATGTGGCTATAATGAATCTGTCGCAGGATTACCGCTTCTGTTTTGCCGACTATGACGGAAGTTCGGCCGAGCCTTCGCGGCTGGGTCCGATGGGAAACCGTATCTTCCCCCACTGGCGCAACTCCGTATATGAAATGAACCCCTCCGACCAGGTTCTCGGCACGGTTGACCGTGCGGTTTATTCAAACGCCGACATGGGCGCCATGGATCTCTGGACAGACCGTGCGCGCTATTCCCCCGGAGAGACCGTGTGGATCCAGGCCGCACGATTTGCCGACTTCCCGGGTGCCACGGTGCGTTACCGCCACGGCCTGGACGTTATAAAAGAAGAGCCTCTGCGTCAGGAATGGTGGCCGTGGAACCCGCCCGCCACAGATTTCCAAGGTTATCTGGTAGATGTCTACCGCCTTGACGCTGATGGAAACGAAGTGGTGCTTGCTTCAATCGGTGTCGATGTCTCGTCCGACTGGAAACGGTTCCCGCGATACGGCTATACCGCCTGGTTCGAGCCCGGTAAGGAACAATACATCCCCGGCGATGTGGCCTTCCTCAACCGCCGCCACATAAATGCCGTGCAGTTCCAGGACTGGCACTGGAAACACCACCGCCCCTACTGCGCTGACGAACAGTACACCGATGTGGCTAACCGCACGGTTTCGCGCAACGTGGTGAAGACCTTTATCGAGGCGCAACACGGCTATAATATGGTATCGTTCTTCTATAATCTCGGTTTCGGAGCCCTTGACGGCGACTGGGCCGAGGCTGAAGGCGTACGTCCCGAGTGGTATTACTACAAGGACAATGCCCACCAACAGAAAGACTACCATATGCTCCCCTCGGATTGGAAAAGCAACATCTCATTCATGGATCCTGGTAACACAGGGTGGCAGAACTATCTCTGCGACCGCAACGAGGAGGTATATGCAAACCTCCCCTTCGACGGTTTCCAGGTCGACCAGGTCGGACGTCGCCAGGGGCAGCTCTACGACTATTGGGGCAATAAAATCAACCTTGATGACCGATTTGCCCCGATGCTCAAGGCGTTCAAGCAACGCCATCCTCATAAACGCCTCATTATGAACTCCGTCTCGAAATACGGCGCGTCACAGATTGCCTCTTCGGGAGTGATTGATGTGTGCTACAGCGAGCTATGGGATGAAAATCCTGACATGATGGACCTCTATTGGGTAATATTCGACAACAAGAACGCCGGAGGCCCGGATATGCGCACAGTCTTTGCCACATACATGAACTACGATTATGCCAAGACCCACAAAGGGGGAAACTTCAACCACCCCGGCATACTCCTTACAGATGCATGTATCTTCGCCCTTGGCGCATCACACCTGGAACTCGGCACCGGCGGCAACATGCTGTGTAACGAATATTTCCCGAACACCGACCTGCGCATGAGCAAAGACCTGGAAAACGCCGTGACACGCTACTACGACTTCGCCACTGCCTACGAGAACTATCTCTATGACACCTCCCGCGAACTCACCCCCACGATAACCTCCCTGTCAGGCCACTCCCTGTCAATATGGAACTACCAGAAAGGCCCCCAGCCACGCCGCATCACGATCCATGCCAAGGAAACCACGACAGGTGCGCGTGTCTACCACCTGCTCAATTTCACCAGTGCCAACTCCCTCTCATGGCGTGATCTGAACGGCGACATGCCATCACCCTCCACCCAAAACAACATTTCTCTTGACATAGATTCCGACCGCATGGTGTCGCGCGTATGGGTTGCCACTCCCGACTCCCATGCCTGCGCCCCCGTCCTCCTCCCCTTCACCCAGCAGGGCCGCTCGGTGACAGTCACCGTCCCCACCCTCGAATACTGGACCATGCTGGTCCTCGAATAAACTAATTATATCTTCAGAGCAACAAGGAGGCTGCGTGCTCAGCCTCCTTGTTGTTTTGTATCGCTATGACCTCGGACGTTACCCTTTGAATACTGAAGCCCGATGAAACTTCATATATTCTTGACGTGCTTCATCCATTGGAAGCATTTGCACAAACTGTCCCTCCTGAACACCAAGGCGTTTCTTGTTTGCCGGAGAAATCCAGTTAGAAAGAATAATTCGACGGTCTTCTGCAAAAGTCATGAAACCTCTGTCAAAAAGTTTATCATATAACGGTGATAACACGAAGCCATTCTTATGGTCAATCTTTTCAGTCTCGGAAGAGACAGCCCAAGGCTTTATATGGCTTGCAATGAGTAGGCGCTCATCGTTAATCATAGTTATAGGGCAGAACGGACATTCTGAAAGAAGTTTCTCCCGATAAAGACCTTGACCAATGCGGGCATAACGAATTTCTTTCTGTCGTGAAGTTTCTTTTGATTTTGAAGTACCTACTGACTTTTCTGCTTTTTTGCCGTAGGTGTAAACAAGCGCCTCGCGCTTATCGGAAATAGCATCAAAATCTGCAAACAATTTCCAATAGAAGATTGGCAATCCTGAATTATCAGTTAGCCGCATCACGGATATATAGCTGACCAACGGCAAGGATATCTCACGTATAATATCATAGCCGAAATCTGAGGATTTAACGTAACCGCGAGTGCCGGTAATTTGATTTTGGTCTTTCACGTTAAATTCGATTAATTCGGGCAGTGCATTTATCGTCTTCATTCTCTCTTTCCAAAGTTTGGGCATATCATCGGCGCCTCTATAGGATTGAGAAGGATGCAGATATTCCAAATGGATGGCATTCATGTAGTCAACGAGGTCTTGCTTGAGGATAAAGCATCGGACGATAAAGCCCGGTCCTCCGAAAAAGTCGTACATAGATGCTTTGGAGGTAACGTAAAGTTTTGCCTCCCCGTTACCACCTCCTATCTTGTTATTGCGTTTAACCAAACAATCCGGCACAGTAATAGATGAATCAAGAGTGTCTGAGATAGAAAATTTTTGCCCTGCAATAATCATATACCGTATTGTGTGATGTCTAATTGTTTAAGTAATGCGATAAGCACGTCAACAACAATGCTGTTTCCGGCTTGTTGATACATTGAGGTATCGGAGACCACGATTTTAAATGAATCTTTGAAGCCCATAAGACGTAGGCACTCACGGGGGGTGAGCTTACGGATGCGGCCTGAATGTGTGACGTAATTATCTACTCCGGCTCTATGCATTTTATGCATTGACTGAAGTAATGGACGTGCAACATCAAGATCGGTTTCGATGGTAGTACGGAAATTCTTTGTTCCGGGAGTTAGTACATATTTGGCAACCTTGTCTGACAAATAATATTTCTCCTCCACTTCGCGCACATCAAAAACAAACTCATTCCAATCTTCCTCAACAGGTTCGTTTTCAGCCAAAGGATGGAAAACGAAGTCACCATGCCAATTAAACTGCTGATTACGTTTTTGACAAAGGGCAATGTCTCCGTTAATCTGAGTGTAGCTCTTTATTCGATTTTTGCTTGATGTTACAAATTTTATACCCTTCTCGCGTAGAAAATACTTTGTTGCAACGGTGTCTTCCAAAAAATCGTACATCTTATACTCCAATGGAATCGGAGTTGGAAAAACAAAATTTGTAGGATTTTTGAATCCGATACAGAAAATACGTTCCCTATGTTGTGGAATCCCGAAATCCTTGCTGTTTAAAACCTTAAAATGGATATTATAGCCACAATAATCTTCAAATGTATGACGTATTACCTCCCATGTATTTCCATTATCGTGGCTAAGCAATCCTTTCACGTTTTCAAAAATAAAAACCTTTGGTTGGCACTCTTTAACAACACGGGCAAATTCCCGGAAAAGTGTACCACGGGTATCCTCAAAACCTTTTCTTTTCCCCACCATTGAAAAAGCCTGACAAGGTGCTCCTCCCACAAAAAGGTCAACTTTGCCCAAATATTGGGTCGCGTCAAGATTATGAATATCGGAGTGCCATTGTGACTCCTTAATATTATAATTCGCGAAATAAGATTGCTTACACTTAGCGTCTATATCACCGGCAAAAACAATTTCGAAATCCAATCCAAGACGATGAAACGCATGTTCAATTGCTCCTATGCCGCTAAAAGAAGTCGCTAATCGGATTTTTCTCTCGGGATGAGAAAAAACGCGATTTACCCAATAAAGATTATCACCCGGCGATTCGGGTTCAAACAAATTCGGGATGCTATATTGTAAGGGTGCTATAATGTGTGGTCGAGTCATTTGTAATCGGTATCCTCCAACGCATATGATATTTGAATTGCAAATTTACGAAAAACTTTATGACTTTATATTCCCAATATAAATTTAGTTCTCCGATTAAATATATATTCCGGTGTATACATATAACGCCATTACCCCCGGCCGCGACATCTCGCCGCAGCCGGGGGTAACGGTGTGTATTGCCTTAAGAAAGGCCCGGTTTAAAAACTTAAATAATTATCTTGCAAGTAGATGAACCGACACGGAGGAGGTAGGGGCCGGATGCGGCCTCGATTTCGGTGATGCTTTCACCAATACGGGTGGCAACGGTGCGTCCGTCAACCGTGACGAGGGTTATCGCAAGTCCCTCTCCCCCGGTCACTATAACTTTTCCTACAGAGGTATGTACCCCTATCCTGCCGTTCTCAACGCCGTTGATAGCGCTGCCGGCAGTGTCAACGATGATTTCGGAGCATGGCGATGATTCCTCTGAGCCGTAGAGAGCAGTCACCGTATAGCGGTAGGACTTATCGGCAGCAGCCGTAATGTCGGAATACGTTGTGGAGGCTGCGGGAAGCGATGCTATCCTCTCCCCGTCACGCCATACATTGTAGCCTGACAGAGCCACAGACATGGCCGGCGCGGAAGCCGAAATGAACTCCACATCATCAACGAAGAGCATATATTTGTCGTAAGAGACGCCACGGATGGCGAACCGGCGCGTCCCGGCAGGGAGATATACCTCGTAGCGGGTCCATGTCGGAGGTACGTTCTCAAAACGTTCGATAAGCGTGAAGTCTTCCGTATCGGTTCCCGACTCGGAGGCGAGTACCTCGAAAGTCTCAAGATACTGCGTCTGGTCGGCATCAGCCTCGAAGCTCGACGCCCACAATGATATGGTCTGCGGGCCGCCATAAAGTTCGGGCGAGATAGCCCAGTCGTCAGACTGCACATAGGTCTGGCCGCGCATCGAATACATCGAGCATAGATATTGGTTGCCGGAATGTGCCTTAAAGCGGTCGCCGTCGTTAGCCATATTCAGAGACTTGTGAGTATCATCCATAAGGAAGAACGACTGCTGCCCGGAGACGGGAATCTGCTTCTTCCCGATTCCGCCGATTGTGGCCTTGTCGAGGTCAAGGAAAGTCCATCCTGCAACCTCCGAGGTCCATCCTGCGGATGTATCGAACATCTCGGTGGCAGCGGCAGGAGGCAGGTTGGAGAGGTCGGGAGCATTCCATAAGAGTTCCACCGTCCCGTCAGAAACCTGTCCCACAAGTCCTGTGGCACCCGGCAGACCGTTACGGCGCACCTGCACTTTAGCCTCGGCGGTGACATTGTCGCTCTCCACCATATCACCGGCAAACTCTACCCGTCCGGCGAAGGTATGGGCATCTGCGGCGGTTACACCGAGTTTATGTGTGAAATCAATCTTCCGGGATTCACCGGCCTCCAGATTGCTCTCCTCACGCGATGCTATCGGCTCACCGTCCATAAGAAGCTCTACGCGGAAATTGCCGGCCTTGGTATCCCCGGTATTCGTGACAACGAACTCTGCGGTGAATTCCGTATCAGGGTCAACCGAGGCGGGAACCACGAGGTTACGTGCCGCAAGGTTACTCTCGGCCGAGGTATTTACCGCGAGATTGTCAAGATGTGCATAGATTGCGGTAACGACCTCTACCTGCACACGCAGACGCACAGTCTGTCCCTCATATTCATCCAGCGGCACGGTGACCTTGTTCCACTGGTTCTGCGGGCCGCTCTCCCCTATGGTAAGGGTACGGACGGTTGTAAAGTCAGCCTCATGACGCGGACATACCTGGATAGTCAGTTTATTGGCGTTCTCCAGGCCGTTGCTACCCACATAATTGAATACATAGAAGGAGAAAGCCGGATTGGGAGTGGCTGAAAGGTCGATATTGCCGGTAAACAGAGATACGCTCTCGTCTGTAACCCATGTCTCCAACCCCATCATACCGCCGTCTTTATCAACGGGGTCTATGTCAATACCCGTCTGCGGGCTATGGAAACCGCCGACAATCTGCCATTGGTCACCATAGGTATTCACGGTAGTGCCTATGGGATAGGTCACCTCCTTGTTGGCAAAAGACTCATGCCAGGGGGAGGCATCCGGCTTCCCTACAGGTACCAGCATGGATTTTGCAACCTCCGAAGAGCCCCCTTCACTTACGGCACACACGCGGTATTGCGCCCATGTGTGAGTGTTCGGCTCTCCGGCGCGTACGGTATAGAACGTTTCCTTCATACCGCTCTTGACAAGCTCGTTATCGCGGTTGTAAAGGTCATAGGTCACATCACCCTCGGAGAATGTCTTGCCGTCGATATCCTTCGTTACAGGCTCCCAGCTGACATCTACAACGCCGGGGTCTTCGGTCTCCACAACGGTTACCTTGGCCGACTGCTCGGGACGGTTAAAACCTACGACGACCTCGACAGAGGCGGGTGTACCGGCTCCGGCGCCGTTATGGCATACCACAGTGTACTCATATATCCCGGCATCAGGCTCCGTATCATCCTCGATGGTCATCTCCGTTCCGGGGTCTACACCCTCCGTGACGGTCTTCACCGACACTCCGTCGCGAAGAAGTTCCACGGATGTGATGTCGCTCAGCGATGCGCCGTCCAACGTCACGGTAGGGGTGACGAACGAGAACGAGACCTTGTGGGCGCCAGTCATGTCGGGATGCGCCTCCAGGTCGGTAACCGCCCCCGGGGCGGAAGTCGAAACCCCGGCAGCCACGGATATACCGTTCATAACCATGTAGCGCCCGTTCGGACTGTCTGCATGGATGGCTATGTAGTAATTCCCGTCCTGTAAGGGTTCGAGTGTGCCGGTATAAGTTTGGTAATCAGAGGTTGAAATCTCCGTCTGTGGTATGATGGTAAGCTCGGAGAGCCCTTCGGGAGTCTTTTCCCTGCCGGCCACCACGGAGAATGATTCGTTATAACTCGAATTGCCTCGCTTTAACGATATGCTGACCTCATATTTGCGGCCACCTTTCAGCGCAAACTGCGGCGACACGAGATAGTTGTCGGCGGGAACCTTGTTAGTAACCCCCTTCATGCCGCCATCATACTCCCACGCGGCCGATCCGTCGGGATTGAGAGAACTCCAGCCGAACGACGAGGTGTTGCTGCCGAAATTATCGGTAAACGCCGGTTCGATAGGTCCCAGACCGAAAGTGGGGGATGTCACCGGGTCCGAAACCTGCGCCCCGGCAACGGTCTGTATAGTGTAATAATAGTTCACACGCGTATCCGGCACAGCCAGTTCCTGCTGTAACGGAGACTGTTCGCAGGTGAATGTCGCTCCATCGGGATAGCGCGTTATCAGATAGTGGAAATCCGAACGGTCGATATTCCCGCCATTGACACCGGTGTAACCTGCCGCGCTCCAAAACAGCTTCACAACGCCGTCATTATAAGTGAGACGGGGATTTATCGGAGACCTGGGAATATCCGCCCCCACGAACTGGCTTGTCTTCACACGGGGGCCGCGCCCGGCCTCATTCTCGAAATATACCGAGAAACAATATAGGTCGGCGTTTTGGAACTCCACATCGGCAGTGATATATTCGGAAGCCCCATAGGTTCCCTCACCGGTTGCCACCTCCGTGCCGTTGGCCAGCACATGATAGGTAACCGTGCCCGAAGCCGGGCTGCCGTCATAGAGTTCCCTGGGAGCGCGGAAACGCACTGTGCCATTCATGGCTGTGCCGTTGAAGCTCACACTTGGGTTTCCATAAGCTTTTCCGGGGGCGCCGGGAGCGTAACTCTCGGGAAAATACAGTCCGCCTACCTGCTCCTCGTTGGCAAGGTCGTAGAGTTTCGTGGCCGTGGCGTTTGAAAGGTCTACGGTATATATTGCCGACTGGTCGGAGGTCTTCACACTATAATAGAATGTGTCGGTAGTACGGTCAATCGCCCCGCCGGTGATTACATGCGTTGTCACCCCCGTATCTCCTATAGGGGTAAGCGCACCGGTCTTCTTGTCAACGATATTAAGCACGCCCGTCCAGTCTATGGCATACAGCGTCCCGTCTGCCGAGAAATCCAATGCCGCGAAAGCCACCGGCAGGTCGCATATCTTTGTATAGCTCCAGCCTCCGATACGGTATTTCACAAATATGTAGCCCGTTCCGGTCTCGTTTGAAAAACAGCCATATGCCTCGTCCTTGGGGGCAAAATAAGCCAGGTCGGTGGCAACATGTTCTATCTTGCCGGAATAGGAGTCCTCCAATCCCCAGTTTTTCAACGAATAACTCTTCCGCTCGACAACGGGAATCCCCATCAGCTCCTCATAACGGGTGCTGTAGTAATAATTATCATCGGCGATACCACCCCCGCTTGCATAAACATCCCTTTTTATCAGCGTGGGACTATAGCCTGAAGTTGAGAAACTGTACATACCCGCGCTTTGGGAGGGATAGGACACGCAGGCATTAAAAGACGGCGCCTGACCCCGCACATATCCCGGCCATAATATCCCGGCCGTGATACAACACAGAACAGACGCTCTCAAAGTGAATTTCTTCATTTTGACAGATTGCGGACTCAAGAAAATTCTGGCACACCCGGGGTTGAATCCATTTGCCTCCGGGGACATTGGTAGATAAAAGCTGTTTCCTGATTCCCGACCACTCCGTAATAATCGCAAGGATAAGAGTGATTTCGTAAGAATCGGCGGACTAAAGTACAAAATAGTTCAACATCCGGGGATAAAACTTCCGTTAAAAAACATTAATATACACGAAAAGCCACCCGTAATACCCCCGGCTTCAAAAGCCGGGGGTACGGATGTCGCAATAAAAAAACGCTTTTATCTACCTTTAGTTTCTTTTATCGCAATCCAATGTCTCCCGGGGTTAACTCCTCACGGAGGTGTACGCAGGGGTGACATACATATTTGTGCGACAAAAGTACACCTAACCTCCAAGAATCAACCATATACAATGGGGTACAAAAAGGGTACTCCAATCAAAAATTTGGTATACAAACAAAAAAGCGTATCTTTGCGCCATGAATCCAAAACATCTTCTACCCGTTTTCTTTGCCATACTTCTACTTTTGGGATGTTCGCAGCCACGACAAAAGAAACCGCTCTACCGATGGATGCCGGTGTCAACGGCATACGATTCACTGAGCGTCTCGCTGGAGAACGCATACGCCACCGGGAAATCTTATGACACAAAGAAACTCCTAACCGAGGCTCTATGCTCTGCAGCAAGCATAACGCGCAATGTGCCGGCGCGGGTACAGACCGGATATTGGGAAGCCCGTCTGGCAAAAGCAGCCTACGACATACCGAAGGCAGACTCTTTGGTGACCGACGCCATGGAACGTTGCGACTCGGCCCACTATCCCTATGAATTTGCCCGACTGGTCTCTATAAAGGCATCGCTTGGCAATATCCCCCCCAAAGACGCCTACAGGATGGCTTCTTCCAACCTGGCATATTTCGAAGCTGAGGAGGACTCATTCATGATGGGGGCCACCCTTATGAGGCTCGGGGCCATAATGTGGTCCATATCCGACACGGTTCCGGCGGCAAACTACTACCGCCGCGCCGACACAATATATACACGCATGGGTATGGAATATTATCGCGTAATGAACCTATTGAACATCGCCAACATCTACGACCGTCCTGAAGACAAGGCCATACGCGACTCTCTGATGAAATTTCTGCTACACAGCAGAATAGCGAAATCCGACCCTGACCTCTACCACAATGTGCTACGCAACGCATATCTTATGACGGAAGACTTAGATTATCTGAAGCGGGCCTACCGCACGGTAGGGAAAGCCCCCCGCTATGATTCAGAGAATGCGTTCTACGAAGGGGCGATAGCCGATTATTACCTTGACAAAGAGATTTATCCAGAGTCCATAGCAATATATGCCCGTAAGGGGCTGTCTAAAATTGACAAGGTAAACTCACATTTCACACGGGCGATGATATTCAACGCTCTGGCTTTCACCAACTACATGGAGGGGGATGTCGACACCTCGCTCTACTTCTACCGGGAGTTCCTTGACAGCCGCCTGCGCATCGAACAGGAACGCTACTCCCTTCAGACTACCAAAGACGAATACCGCGCCATCTTCGAGAAAGAGCGGGCAGAGGAACAACATCGCCATTCCCGGGAAAAGGCATATTGGATAGCCGCACTGATAGTACTCGTGACCTTGGCCGCCGGAGCCGTCACGGCCCTATATTTCCGCGCGCAAAAAGCCCGGCTCAGCCGCCAGAAATGGGAGATAGAGCTACAGCGTCACCGCAACCATCTGAGCGCCTGCGCGCTGGCGATGGAGGAAAAAGACGGAATAATCAACACGGTGGTAAAGTGCGTGGACCGTATGAGCGCCGAGAACAAGATTGGCGCCTCGGAAGCCCGTGAGATAACCATGGCGATGCGCCAGTACCTCAACAGCCACCTCGAACGAGAGACCTTCCGCGAGCTTCACGAGAAACTGCATCCTGAATTTATGAAACGTCTGAAAGCCGACTACCCCATGCTGACAGAAAGCCTGCTCAAGCATGCAGCCTATATAACTATGGGGATGACCAGCAAACAAATCTCGCAGGCGTTGAACATAGAGTACGATTCTGTGAAAAAGAGCCGCTCGCGCCTACGCCAACGTATGGGACTGGCCCCCGAAGATTCCCTGGAGGACATACTGCGCGGCTATTCATAAAGGCAAACCTATGTAAAATCCATAAACACCTTCAAACGAAAAACTCATTATCAGTGGTGACATTGATAGTGAAGCCGGATGGCAGTGGCGCCGGACCTCCGGGACGGCAGGCCACCCGAAGAACGAAAGCTGAGATTGTTGTGATAATTTCCGGCTCCGCCTTTTCGGGTGGCCTGCCGTCCCGGAGGTCCGGCGCCACTACCATCCGGTTCCTTATTAAAGTTACCGTTGTTAAGAGCGTTATATTAACTAAGATTCTGTGTCAAAAAATGTATTTTGACACTCCGTCCTTTCAATGAATCAGACCTCTTCTTCCAATGAATAAGTTAGGAAGTCGATGAACGGACGGAGGGGACGCAAGTCACGAGACACCTTCTCCGGCCACGCCGGATCATCGAAGTAGGCCATATCGCAGGGAAGGAAGCGCCCGTATTCTTTCAGGCGTAAAAGCGCAGCCTGCGGATGGTTGCGGTCATACCCTTTTGGAATAGTCTTTAAGGCATCACCAATCCATTCAGGATAAAGGCGTTGCAGCGTAGGCTCTGCAAGAATCTCCTCAAACTCCTCTATGTTGTCGACTATGGCCTTGCGCAGTTTGCCGAGGCTGGCAGAATCGGGCTGCCATATGCCGCCATACAACCCCGACTCAACACCATCGGTATAGCTCCCCGGCCCCATCTGGAGATAGAAACCGGGCATATGTGCCGCGCCGGAAGAACGTCCGTATGGAGAGAAGGACGCCGAGAAATAATTCTTGAAAGGGGATTTGTCACGCGAAAACCGCGTATCACGATATATGCGGTAGCTTACTCCTTTGGCCGTCTGCCCCTTAACGCAGGGCCACCATTCAGCCATATGTGCGATAAGACGTTCTATATCGTCAAGCCACAGCTGGCGCAGGTGGTCATAACGGGCACGGTTGGCGCGGAACCATTCACGGTCCTGACGCTGTCCGAGCTCGGCAAGGAATTCATAAAGTTCAGGTATATATGTCGATGCCATGGCAATCTATAAGGAGAAAAGTTACAATTCAGTCCAGGTTACGTCTTCAATCTGCGATTCGGACGTAAACGAGGTGCGGGTAGATGTGTCTTTACCGGATGTAGTGCGACTTTCCTCCCGCACTTCGGTAACCTCCTGGAATTTGACAAACTCCCCTACTTCCGGATCAATTTTTTTCTTACGTTTCCGCAAAGGCGTGGACCAGCCGCCCTTACGCGATTTCCCGGCGGGGACGCCTTCCGTACCATCGGCGGAGGTATCGCCACTCTTTTTGCCGCGAGCGCCGCCATTTACACCAAAAAGGTCGTTGATAAAGTCCTGCTGCTGTTGCCGGGCACGGTTCACCGTACGCCATATCCTATAGACCGGGCGTATTATGAAATAAAATATAAACAGCAGGAAAAGTATGAGAAAGAATGTACCCACTCGGAAATCTGGCTAAATTCGTAACAAGGTCATTTCACCTGCCCGACACCGGCCGGACGCGCAAGCAAGAGTGCCGAAAGCAGGAAATACAGGATTATGGTATAGGCGAAGCCCTCCACTCCCCATATAGCAACAAACAGCACGGCCCCAAAGATTAATATATAACGCAAAAGGTTGTCGCCGATTCGAAAATTCTTGAGTTTCAGAGAGAACATGCGCATGTCGGACACCATGAGAAGCGCCACGCCGATAATCACCACACTTACAATAAGATTGCCGAGGTAGACGTGCGCATGCATCCATTCAAGCCCGTGGCTCTGCATCCATGCTGTAGCCCCTATCCAGAATATGGCGTTGGCCGGAATCGGCAGCCCCTTGAACTCCGTGGCCTGCGAATCATCAAGATTGAAGCGTGCCAGACGCAACGCGCCCATGGCCGGGATGAACAGCGCCACGAAAGGAATCCACCACGAGCCTGTCCACACCTGGAGTATGTTATAGAGCAGCAACGCCGGGGCCACACCGAAACTTACCAGGTCGGCCAGCGAGTCAAGTTCCTTCCCCAGAGGGGAGGGGGCCTTGAGCCAACGGGCCGCCGCACCGTCAAAGAAGTCAAACACAGCGGCAAGCCCTACGAGAATCCATGCCAGCTGGCGCCCGTTAAGACCGCCGAGCGCATCAATGCTGTCATCGAAGGAAAAAGCGCAGATACACGCCAGGCACCCCGACAGCAGATTACAGCATGTCAGAAAATTGGGAACGGATGTTATAATGCGTCGAAACATCTTTTCATTTGTTTTAAGAGTTTTCCTCTGTGCGACTTGATTGCCCGACCGATGCCGGCTCACATATCGGGATGCAATAGCCCGACCTGCGTGATGCCGCCTACAGTCTTATCACCAATCTTGACATAGATGGAAGTATCTAACGGCAGATAGAGGTCTATACGCGAACCGAACTTTATGAAGCCCATATGGTCCTCTATAGATGCCTCATCACCCGGCTTGGCGTATGTGACGATACGCCGGGCCATGGCCCCGGCTACCTGACGCATAAGCACCAACTGTCCTGAGGGAGTGCGGATTACCACTGTTGATCGCTCATTCTCGGTAGAGGATTTCGGGAGATAGGCCGCCTGGAAGCGCCCGTTGTGATGGCGGGCATATACCACCTCGCCGTTAACCGGGAACCAGTTGGCATGGACGTTCAGTGGCGACATGAACACCGAAAGCTGTATGCAGCGGCACATAAGGAATTCCGATTCGAAAGTCTCCTCCAAAGCCACCACCTCCCCGTCGGCAGATGCCACCACGGCGTTTACGGGGTCGCCCGGGAAAAAACGCCGGGGTGAACGGAAGAAGTTCACCACCAGCAGGTAGAAAACCACCGAGACGCAGGCCACAGGCACCCATAGCCAAGGCATCTGCGGACACCAGATCCACAGAGGTGCATTAACCGCCAGCAGGGCCGCCAGCAATATAATCAGTATGTTCGTGCCTTCGCGGTGTATCTTTACTCTCATCGCTTACAAGAGGTTGTCTAAATCGGTATTGAAACCCGGATTTGAACCGTCCGGGACATAATAATAGGTTTCCAAGCCACAACTTAGAATCCCTATCCCATATATTAATTTACAAAGGTAATGCAAATTTTCCAATTCCCTACCAAAATATCCTCAAAAACTCAAACTCGCGTCCCAAAGCCTTAAAAACAGCAGTAGACAATATATATTTTTTGAAGTTGACACCGATTTTCGTAAATTTGCACTAACGATTAAAAATGCCACTCCACAACACGTTACCAATGAAAGCAGACGAGATAAAACAACTTTTTGAACGTTTCGAGACAATAGCCATAGACTACCACGGTATCGAATGTTGGAGTGCGCGCGAGCTCTATCCTGTACTTGGCTATTCAAAATGGGACCGTTTCAAAGATGTACTACAAAAGGCTAAAGAATCATGCCTTAATGCCGGGGAAGAAGTCTCCAATCATTTTGCCGACATCGGGAAAATGATTGATATCGGCAAAGGAGCCCAACGTCAGATAGATGACATTATGCTCACACGCTACGCATGCTATCTTATCGCACAGAACGGCGACTCCCGCAAACCGGAGATTTCTTTTGCGCAAAACTATTTTGCCGTACAGACAAGACGTGCGGAACTTGTCTACCAACGCATCCTTGATTATGAAAGGGTACAAGCCCGTACGAAACTTGCCGAAACGGAACACCATCTGTCTGGCATCTTATACGAGCGTGGGGTTGACTCCAAAGGGTTTGCAATTATCAGGGCTAAAGGAGACCAAGCCCTTTTCGGTATAAACACCTCCATGATGAAACGCCGTGTAGGAGCCCCCGGAAACCGTCCCCTTGCCGACTTTCTATCAACCATAGCGATAAAGGCTAAAGACCTTGCCGCCGAGATGACCTCGGTGAACGTGCAGCAGAAAGACCTCCGCGGCCATATTGCCATAGAGGGGGAACACATCGACAACAACACTGCCGTAAGAGGTATGCTGCTGGATCGTGATATACATCCCGAGAGCCTCCCGCCGGCCGAAGATGTCAAAAAAGTAGAGCGCCGCATAAAAGCAGACGAAAAGAAACTTTTAAAGGGCAAAAACAAATAAATCATTGTTGCCAACTACGATGACCGGGCACCGTCCGGCTTGTAGCGAAAACAGAGAAACAATATGTCAGATATTTCCGATACACACGAAGATATATTCACGGCGTCACAGACCGACCCTCAGGCCGGGGTACAGGCCGCCGAATACGGCGAGGAGGCCATACGCACCCTTGACTGGAAGGAGCATATAAGGCTGCGTCCCGGCATGTATATAGGGAAGCTCGGCGATGGCACCGACTCGGACGATGGCATCTACGTACTTCTAAAAGAGGTACTTGACAATGCCATAGATGAATTCATGATGGGGTTCGGACGCCAGATAGACGTCACCCTCGACCATGCCACGGGCACCGTGTCGGTGCGCGACTACGGACGCGGTGTGCCTCTCGGTAAGATTGTGGACGTGGCATCGAAGATGAACACCGGGGCCAAGTACGACTCCAAGGTATTTAAGAAATCGGTAGGCCTCAACGGCGTGGGTATCAAGGCTGTAAACGCGCTCTCCACCTCCTTCGCCATACGCGCCTACCGAGACGGGATGATGCGTCAGGCGCTGTTCGACCGTGGGGCGCTGGTAGAACAGTCGGCCGAAGAACCTACCGACCAGCCCAACGGCACATTCGTGGAGTTCACGCCGGACGCATCCGTGTTCCGCGACTACCATTTCAACGAAGAGTATATCGTAACGCTTATACGCAACTACACCTACCTCAACACCGGCCTGGCTATAATATTCAACGGCAAGAAATTCATGTCGCGCAACGGCCTGCTCGACCTTTTGAAGGCCAATATGACCAAGGATCCGCTCTACCCGGTGATACACCTGCGCGGCGACGACATAGAGATTGCCCTCACACATGCCAACCAGTATGGCGAGGAATATTATTCGTTCGTGAACGGACAGCATACCACCCAAGGGGGTACGCACCTGGCAGCGTTCAAGGAGTCCGTATCGCGCACGATAAAGGACTACTTCGGGCGTAATTTCGAGTATTCCGACATACGCAACGGCATGATAGCCGCCGTGTCGGTGAAAGTGGAGGAACCCGTGTTCGAATCGCAGACCAAGACCAAGCTCGGCTCCCGCGAAATGAGCCCGGGAGGAGTGACCGTGGCAAAGTTCATAAGCGACTTCCTAAAAAAGGAGCTTGACAACTACCTCCATAAGAACCTGGAGACCGCCGACATAATACTCAAGAAGATACAGGAGAGCGAACGCGAGCGCAAAGCCATGGCGGGGGTAACCAAGCTGGCCCGCGAACGCGCCAAGAAGGTGAACCTCCACAACTCCAAGCTGCGCGACTGCCGTATCCACCTGAACGACCCAAAAGGTGACGAGGCAAAAAAACTTGCCTCATCGATATTCCTCACCGAGGGTGACTCGGCCTCAGGCTCCATCACCAAAATACGCGATGTAGAGACCCAGGCGGTATTCTCCCTGCGCGGAAAACCTCTGAACTCATTCGGCCTGACCCGCAAGGTTGTATATGAGAACGAGGAATTCAACCTGCTCCAGGCCGCCCTCAATATAGAGGACGGCATAGACGGGCTGCGCTACAACAACGTAATAATCGCTACCGATGCCGATGTCGACGGCATGCACATACGCCTGCTGCTGCTCACGTTCTTCCTCCAGTTCTTCCCCGACCTGGTGAAGAAGGGACACGTCTATGTGTTGCAGACCCCGCTGTTCCGTGTGCGCGACAAACGGGCCTCCCGGCGCAAGAGTTCTAAAGAGGGGCCGAAAGATTTCTATTGCTACTCCGACCAGGAGCGCATTGATGCAATCTCCGCCCTCGGCCAGAACGCCGAGATAACCCGTTTCAAAGGCCTGGGCGAGATATCACCCGACGAATTCCGTGGATTCATCGGCCCGGACATGCGGCTTGACCGTGTGACCCTCCGCAAGGAAGACTCCGTAGGCTCGCTCCTCGAATTCTACATGGGTAAGAACACCTCCGACCGCCAGGTATTCATCATCGACAACCTCGTGGTAGAGGAATAACCCGCCGAAAATAAACATTATGGCATCAACGGCATTTTACGCAGGATCGTTCGACCCCTTCACCATCGGGCATAAATCAATAGTAGACAGGGCGCTGCCTATGTTCGACAAGGTGATAATAGGCTTCGGCACCAACACCTCCAAACATCCGTGGCAACCGCTCGAAGAACGCCTGGAGAATGTGCGCAGGCTCTACGCGCAGACACCCGCAGTGGAGGTAGTCACATATAGCGGCCTTACATACGAGGCTGCGCGCCTCCACGGGGCTGACGTGCTGCTCAGAGGAATACGCTCGACAACCGATTTCGAGTACGAACGCAACCTGGCCGACATAAACCGCAACATTTCAGGGATGGAAAGCGTTTTCATATTAGCGTTGCCCGAGTTGGCGGCCATAAGCTCCTCATTAGTCAGGGAGCTTGCAGCTTTCGATGCCCCTTACCGACAGTATCTTCCTTGAGCCTGACGGTAGGGATAACCACCAATCAATCAAAAAGGATGAGACGTTTCAGACTATTTATATTCGCCGCCGCCACCTTGGCCGTGGCATCACAGATTTCAGCTTTAGGGCGCAAGACGGGCCAATCCTCGGAAGGACCGCTTGAAATGCCGGCATATCAGAAACTCGGATATGCCGAAAGGATTATCGAGTCGTTCTATGTCGACTCTGTGAAGCCGGACGAACTCGTAGAGGAGGCCATAGTCTCCATGCTCCACACCCTCGACCCACATTCCACATATTCCGACCCTGAGGAGACTAAAGAGCTTACCTCGCCGTTAGACGGCAACTTCTCCGGAATAGGAGTACAGTTCCAGATGATCAAGGACACCCTTCAGGTAATCCAGACCACTGCAGGGGGGCCATCCGAGAAAGTAGGCATCCTACCGGGCGACCGCATCCTACAGGCAGGCGACTCGCTGATTTCCGGCGTAAAAAGTCCCAACTCCCGCATCCTGAAGATACTGCGCGGCCCTAAAGGCTCGGAAGTGATATTGAAGGTGCTGAGACGCGGAGTGAATACTCCCCTGACCTTCCATATCGTGCGCGATGATATACCTATATATTCCGTGGACGCCTCATATATGGCCGACCCTACCACCGGCTATATACGCATATCACGTTTTGCCGAAAGTACCCCCGATGAATTCGACAAAGCCTTCCGGGCTCTTCGCAAGCAGGGGATGCAGAACCTTATACTCGACCTTGAGGATAACGGCGGAGGCTATCTCGGCGCCGCCCACGAGCTTTCCTCGCGCTTCCTTGAAAAAGGCGACACCGTGGTCTACACCTATTCTCCGAAAATGGGCGCGGCATATTACGATGTGAAACGTGACGGGAATTTCCCGGAAGGCCGCGTGGTGGTACTCGCGAACCAATACTCGGCATCGGCGGCAGAAATCACGGCAGGTGCCGTGCAGGACAACGACCGCGGACTGGTGGTGGGACGCCGCACCTTCGGCAAGGGCCTCGTACAGAGACCGTTCCCATTCCCTGACGGCTCTATGATACGCCTCACTGTGTCGAAATACTTCACCCCGTCCGGCAGATGTATACAGAAACCTTATACCAAGGGGGACGAGGACGCCTACCGCATGGATATGAAACACCGCTACGACGCAGGCGAATTTTCATCAGCCGACTCCGTGCATCTGGATAAGACTGACATATATTATACCAAACGCAACCGGCGCCCCGTCTACGGAGGCGGGGGAATAATGCCCGATGTGTTCGTGCCGATAGACACCACGATGTATTCCGACTACTACCGCGACCTCGTGGCAAAAGGAATCATCAACCGTTATGCCGCCACCTATGTAGACGACAACCGTGACAGGCTGCACAAGGAATACCCCTCGGAGGAGGCGTTCATAAAGAACTTCGAGGTCACACCCGAGATGCTGCGCGGTATAGTGGAAGCAGGGACAGCCGACTCCGTGAAATACGACGACGCCCAGTTCACTACCTCACGGCCTATGATGACCACCGTTATAAAAGGTCTCATAGGGCGCGACCTCTTTGAACAGGCCACATATTTCAAAGTCGCCAACCCGGTGTTGAATCCCGTGTTCCGCGAGGCACTGGCTCTGATTAACGACCCGGAGCGGTATGCCGCCATACTCGCCGGGAACACAGAAGAAAAACAATAATTGGATGCTAACGGAGGGCAGTCCCGGTTCTTGCCGGGAAGATTTCAGAATGTAAATAAACGTTAATCACACGTCATTTTGAATACCATCCATACCATCCTATTGATACAAATGGGCTATCTTTGCGCCGAATTTGCCCGTTTTTTTAAGTGACAAATGGTAGAAAAGAACGTTTTAACCACCTTGATTGAGCGGCAGGTGAACCGTTACGGTTCGCGCCCTGCGCTCTTCAGCCGCCGCGATGACGGCAGGTGGACGCCCATGTCGTGGGAAGAACTGGCCGGTGCCGTAACGTCTGCGGCATGCGCCCTTGAAATACTCGGTGTCAGAGAACAAGATAAAATTGCCGTATTCTCTCCGAATATGGAGAAGATACTTATTACCGACCTGGCGGCTTTCGCCAACAGGGCAGTCCCCGTATCAATCTACGCCACATCCTCCGAAAGCCAGGTAGAGTATATCGTACGCGACGCAGGGGCCTCTATGATTTTCGCCGGCAGCAAGGAACAATATCACATATGCCGCCATGTGCAGCGCCGATATAACGCACTGAAACAAATCATTGTATATGATGATTTCGAGCGCGAGGCCGATGACACCACATCGCTATCATTCACCCAGTTTTTGAAACTCGGAGAAGCCGCAACAGACAAATGCCGGGCCGAGGTAAGGCGCCGTACGGAGGCCGCCACGCCCGACGACATAGCCACATTGCTATATACCTCCGGCACAACTGGAGAGCCCAAAGGTGCCATCCTTCCCCATAGCTGCTTCAACGCCGCCATGGAGATACACCACGACAGGCTGACATCGATATCCGATTCCGACACATCGATGTGCTTCCTCCCCCTAAGCCATATATTCGAAAAAGCATGGACTTTCTTCTGCCTTGACTCGGGGGTGCAGGTCTACGTAAACCGCGACCCGCGACAGATACAGGACACAATACGCGAGGTACACCCTACCTGCATGTGCTCCGTGCCACGTTTCTGGGAGAAGGCATATGCCGCTATCCAGGATAAGATGAGCCGTATGAAGCCGCTGAGCCGCTGGATGTGTTCGCGAGCCTTGCGCATAGGCCGGCGCCGCAACCTCGAGTTTGTGAGGCTGGGGAAACCCGTGCCGCGCATGCTTGAGATGCGTTACCGCTTCTACGACAAACGCGTATTCTCAAAGGTACGCCGGATAATGGGCATAGACCGTGGCAATATATTCCCCACCGCAGGCGCCCCGCTGAGCAACAACATAGTTGAATTCTTCCACGCCATGGGGGTAAACATAGTTGTAGGCTACGGCCTTTCGGAAACCACCGCCACCGTAAGCTGCTTCCCTTATGTCGGCTACGAGATAGGCACTGTGGGAACAGTGCTGCCCGGATTGCAGGTACGCATCGGGGAGGAGAACGAGATTCTCGTAAAAGGCCCTACCGTGATGCGCGGGTATTACAACAAACCCGAGGAAACCGCCGCCGTATTCACCGAGGACGGCTGGTTCCGAACGGGCGATGCCGGACACTTCGACCCCCACGGCGCCCTGGTGCTGACCGAGAGAATCAAGGACCTCTTCAAAACATCAAACGGGAAGTATATAGCGCCCCAGGCTCTCGAAAGCCGTCTGGGAGAGGACAAATACATAGAGCAGGTGGCCGTAATCGGCGATAACCGCAAATTCGTAACGGCGATAATCGTACCGGCTATAGAGGCTGTAAAGGAGTATGCCCGCAAGAAAAAAATCCAGTACCGCAACCTGGAGGAACTGGTGCGTAACTCCGAGATACGCCGCCTTATAGAGCAACGCATCGAAAAAATGCAGGAGGGATTCGCGTCCTTCGAGAAAATCAAGAAGTTCACCCTTCTGCCACGCGAATTTTCCATGGAGACCGGTGAACTTACCAACACCCTCAAAATACGCCGTCCGGTAATAAACTCACGCTACGCCCATGAGATAGAGGCCATGTACGCCTGAGAAAAACACCCGGACTATGGACGCGAAAGGCAAGGTCAAAAGTAGTAAAAGGAACCCCGCGCAGCAATGGCTCGAGGGAGTTCCCTACGAGGTGGCGTTCTGGCGCAGCTATTATGCCAACCGCAAACGGCGCCGCGAACTCATGTCGTGGTCGCAGTACGGCCAGCCATGCCGCCTGGACAATTTCGATATTGACGCGTTCATATCAGGTTGCAGCGAGGAAGACCCGGTGATTCTCGATGTGGGCTGCGCCCTGAGCTATGCCTTCGGCGACATAATAGCAGGCCGCCAAAGGAAGATACATTATGTCGACGCCCTGGCCCCGTTCTACAACCGCATACTGAAGCGCTACGGCATACCGCGGCCGCCGATAAGGTTCGGTATGGTAGAGAGCCTATCGGCGGAGTTCGGCCTATCCGGAGCCACGTTCATCCACATACGTAACGCCCTGGACCATTGCGCCGACCCGGTGAAAGGAATAATACAGGCACTGATGTGCCTGCGGGTGGGAGGGGTACTCTACCTCAACCATTTCGACAACGAGGCCGACCGCGAGGCATACCGGGGCTTCCACCAGTTCAACATCACCGAGGAAGACGGCAAACTGCTGATATGGAACCTGCATCTGGAAAAATATTTCATTGATGACATAGTAGCCCCTTTCGCCCGGGTGGAAACCTCCATGACCGAGCAGGGACGCGTAGTGGCCGTAATCACCAAGACCGCCGAGCTTCCAGACCGGCTTGAAAATGCCTATGCCACAGCGGCCTCACTGGCCTTGATGTCGATGGATATTGTGGAATACTTCCATTCCGTGCCACGTGCCATAGGCTATCAGATGCTGCGCCTGTATTGTACCGTGGGGCATCGGTTCGTCCGGCGGCTACCCTATTTCTTGCAACGCCGCCTGAAATGGGCCTTCCGCCGGTTCATGTAGACACGGCTAACCCTATAAAGGACGCCGGCCGCCGTTATCAGTCTTTCTTACGCCATAGATACAGCCTGTCGGAAGGTCGTATCTTAGAGGGCACGGCGATTGAGAAACTATCCCCTTTCCGCGCAACATCTACAGGCTTTAGATTAACGCGTATTTCCTCCAATGTAAGGATTATCGCCCCGGTAGTAGGTCCCGTTATTACTATCTCGTCGCCCGGACGTAGTTCGCCGTTCTCCATATAGAACTCTGCTACCCCGATTTTCGAGAAATAACGGACTCCCTTGGCCCTATACTCCTTCACACGCGTTGCCGACGAGCCATATTTGGCCGACCACTCCCCGAGACGCTGCCCGAGATAATAGCCGTCCCAAAATCCACGGTTGAAGATTTTTGCGAGCTCGCCATCCCAGCGGGCTATCTTCTCATCGGAATAAGAACCGTCACATAGGGAGCGCAGAGCCTCATCGTAGCACCTCACGGCCACCGACACATACTCCGGCCCGCGCGCACGGCCCTCTATCTTGAACACTCGAACCCCGGCGTCAACCATCTTGTTAATGAAATGTATGGTCTTGAGGTCCTTGGGCGACATTATATATTGGTTCTCCACATCAAGTGTGTCGCCGGTCTCCCGGTCGGTAACCGTATAGCCGCGCCGACAGATCTGGGTGCATGCCCCACGGTTGGCCGACGAGTTCATCTGGTGGAGGCTCAGGTAGCATTTCCCGGACACGGCCATACACAACGCACCGTGGCAGAACATCTCGATGCGTACCAGTTCGCCGTGGGGACCGCGTATATCATCGCGTACGATAGCATCGTGGATAGCCTTCACCCTGTCAAGCGAAAGCTCGCGGGCCAGCACCACCACGTCGGCCCACTGCGAAAGGAAACGCACCGTCTCGGTGTTCGACACGCTCAACTGCGTGGAGATATGCACCTCCACCCCCACGCTACGCGCATAGAGGATGGCCGACATATCAGATGCAATAATAGCCGTTATACCCGCATCGCGGGCGGCATCGATAATGGCCCGGCATTTAGGCATCTCGTCATCGTAGATGATGGTATTGACAGTGAGATAGGTCTTCACGCCGGCCTGCGAGCAGATGCCTGCGATATTCCGAAGGTCGTCAAGGGTGAAGTTCACGCTCGAACGGGCGCGCATATTCAGCCCTTCCACACCGAAATACACCGCATCGGCACCCGCGTCAATCGCGGCCGCCAAAGACTCATAGCTCCCCACCGGGGCCATAATCTCAAAATCTTTCCTTTCCATGAGGGCAAAGTTACAAAGAATTTCCTATTTTTGGCTAACGCCTTAATATACTCTCGTTCGGCAAAGCTAAAATAAATTTTGCTTTGCGCTCACTTATGAGTATTTTTGTGCCAACCATAAAAAAGACATTCCCCTATGAGAATAGCAGTATATTGCTCGGCAAAGTCAGACCTGCCGGAAATAGTTAAGGAAGACGCCCGCACGTTAGGACGATGGATCGGAGAAAACGGCCACCAGCTGGTCTACGGCGGCCTGTCAACAGGACTTATGCACGAGGTGGCACAAGCTGCCTCAGATGCCGGGGCCACGGTCTTAGGCGTAGTGCCGGAGAGCCGTATGCAGTCGCAACATCCGGCCAATACGGTGAACCTCATGTGCTGCACCCTCCACGAACGCAAGCAGATGATGGAGGAGAACTCCGATGTGTTCGTAGCTCTTGACGGCGGCCTCGGAACCCTCGACGAAATATTCTCGGCCCTGGCATCAATGACCTTCTTCCGCGAACCCAAACCCATAATGATGCTGAACCGCGATGACCTTTATTCCCCACTGAACACCCTCATGGGCAATCTCGTGACACGCGGGCTGGCCACACCCCCGGCCACGCGGCGCATAAAGATGTGTCCCGACATAACATCGCTTACCGCAGCCCTGGCTGAGGAAGCCAAAGAAATAGACCAAAATTCTGAATTATGAAAATATATACCCGAGGCGGCGATGCCGGACAGACCTCCCTGGTAGGGGGACGCCGCATAAACAAAAGTTCCGAACGACTTGACGCCTATGGCACAATCGACGAGTTAAACTCATTCATTGGCTGGCTCCGCGCAACCCCGGCCACAGACATCCGCACCTCGGATGCCCTCTCCGAATTGCGGATGGTGCAGAACCGCCTGTTCAACCTCGGTGCATATCTCGCCACCGACCCCGCCGACCTAAAGGAAGGCCCCGACACACCTCCGGCAGGCCTTGACGATGAGGACACCCTTCGGCTGGAACAAGAAATAGACCGCATGGATACCGAACTGCCCCCTTTGCGGGCCTTCATCCTTCCCGGCGGATGCGAGGGAGCATGCCGCGCCAACATAGCCCGCACCATCTGCCGCCGCGCCGAACGCCGCATCGCCTCCCTCGAAGGCATACACCCCGTGGCTATGCGCTTCGTCAACCGCCTGAGCGACTATCTTTTCGCCCTCGGACGCTACCTCAACCACCTTGAAGGACGGCCCGATGTGGAATGGGAGAAATAATCCCTGTAAAAAATTCTACTCCCTGCAATAATATTTACCGTGTACGCACGTTAGAAATATACCGTTAAAACAAAGCTGTGCGGCAGAATCCTGCCCAGCCATCCAAACCAAAAGTAAAACCACATCCAATATACTCACACGCCATGTACTGGACCCTTGAATTAGCATCCAAACTCGAAGACGCTCCCTGGCCCGCAACCCGCGAGGAGCTTATAGATTACGCCCAGCGTTCGGGCGCCCCCCTCGAAGTAATCGAAAACCTCCAGGAAATCGAAGACGAAGGGGAAACCTACGAATGTATCGAAGACATCTGGCCCGACTATCCCTCCAAAGAAGACTTCTTCTTCAACGAGGAGGAGTATTGAGACTTAAAAATCAATATAGCTACCTGATAACCAGCCATATAAACTAAAATAATTTGTTTGTATGGCTGGTGTTTTATAGCCTCAGATGGCAAAATATGTTTGTATTTTTGCCCTATATTTGCGGGTTTGTTTGTATATAATTCAGGTAAGATATTGTATTATTATATAGAGGAGGAATATCCATATAATTAACATTTATTATTGCAACTGCGCCGTATTATTACCCATATCCGTCTTAATTTTGCAGAAAGAACTAAAGCTACTTTTATGAAATACAACGACACAACCATATTTACAGGTGACGGGCAGCAAGTGCAGGCACAAGCGCCGGTGATTGTGTCGGCAAGCCGTGCGACGGATATTCCGGCGTTTTACACCCGTTGGTTTTTTGACCGGCTTCAGAAGGGATATGTGCGTTGGCGCAATCCCTTTTCGGGGCGAGACAGCTATGTTTCATTTTCCAACACGCGGTTTATCGTGTTTTGGTCTAAGAATCCGGCTCCACTGATTCCTTATCTGCCTATCTTACGAGACAAAGGAATTGGGTGCTATATCCAATTTACGCTTAACGATTATGAGCTTGAAAGTCTTGAACCAGGAGTGTCACCTCTCCAACAAAGAATCGAAACATTTAAGCGATTGGTTGATATGCTTGGCGTTGGCTCGGTAATATGGCGATTTGACCCGCTTGTGCTGACTGAGAAAATTGACATTGAAAATCTTATTGAAAAAGTCACTCGTATCGGAGACGAACTAAAAGGATATACCGAGAAACTTGTATTCAGTTTTGCCGACATTGCCGGATATAAGAAAGTCGGGCGGAACCTTTCGCAAGCCGGCGTCAACTACCGAGAATGGGAACAGGCATCAATGCTCGAATTTGCCGCAAGACTTTCTGATATAAATCTCAAAAGATGGGGGCATACACTCGCCACATGCGCCGAAACTATCGACCTATCGGAATACGGTATCAAGCACAATCGCTGCATTGATCCTGACCTCATAGCACTCCTTTCGCCCGACGATGCTATACTTCAAAACTTTCTATATGGAGCCACATCCGATCCCGGCCAGCGTAAAGCCTGTGGCTGCATCCTATCAAAAGACATCGGTGCCTATAACACCTGTCCCCACTGTTGCCTCTATTGCTATGCCAATACCTCCTCGACATCAGCGATGGCAAACTACCGCACCCACCGCAGCAAGCGTTTTTCGGATTCAATATTACTACTGGTGCGATAAAATCGCGTTAGTTTAGAAATCATCAAATAAAGAG
>CAJUBM010000001.1 GCA_910584735.1 uncultured Muribaculaceae bacterium | reverse complement strand
GCCTCTTCTGGTGGCCTGCCGTCCCGGAGGTCCGGCGCCACTACCATCCGGCTACACTAAAGTTACTAAGGATGATAATCTTTCCGTTGTAAGGTGTTTATCCAGATTTTGACAGATACAACTACAACGTCCTTGCTACATCCTTATTTTTGAAACGGGCAGCGGCGTAACACCGGCCCATCGGAAGTGATGTCCCAGATATTGGTGAAGTCGAAGTCCTGGTAACTACTCTTGTTGCCCAAATTACTTTCACTGACCTCAGTGGATGATGGCCAGCTCTTGCCGGTACCTTTCAAAAAGTAGTTATATTTATGATGGAAGAGCGTAGAACCTTGGTGGTCTCCTATTATAGCATTGCCATACGACACCATCCCCCGGTTGAAAGTACGGTATATATTGGTGTACTCCCCGGCAAAGGCAAGTATCCCCCCGGTATCCCTATGCTGGTCGGACGGTATCTCGCCGATATTGTAGCAGTCGGTGAGTTCGCTGTTATAGCTTATATCCCCCCTTGCCAGATTCCCCAACACACCGCCGACACGGTTGTCGGAATAAGTAGAGTAGACCTTCCCTCGGTTCATGCACTCTGTAAGCTTGCCGAAATTGTGGTCGGCAAATTTATTTTCGCCGAAGTTTCCGATGACTCCGCCGATGGCATACTGGCTGCTGCCGCTGTAAACCTCGCCACCGTTGGCACAGCGAGCCACCGTTCCTTTCCTGTGTACAAAGTCACCGACCACGCCGCCAATTGGCTTATCATAGCCTGTCCCTTCTATACGGCCTACATTGCCGCACTCCGTAATCTCGAAACGGTCCTTGACCTTCCCTGTGTTGGCATTGGAGGCATATCCCACAACACCGCCTACACAGGGACCCGATATGTTGCCGCTGTTGAAGCAGCGGGTGATGTTAAGATTGTCGCCATCCTCGCCGCGAACATAGCCACAGATACCTCCGGCGTTGTCGCTGGTGGCACGTACCACTCCATAGTTGATGCAGTCATGCATATAGAGGTCATGGACGCAAATTCCCACTATCCCCCCGGCGGTCAGTTTGGCATCGACAGTGCCTGTAAAGGCGGAATTGTTGACGTTCTGTCTCACCACGGCGCATATACCGCCTGCATCCTTGCCGGTAGATGTCACCGATGCACTGCTGCTTACACCGGTAATTTTCCCTCCGGAACATCCGACAACCCCTCCGGCATTGCCAAAGGCTGTCACCACTCCGCTGAAACATGATTTATATGATGCCTTGTCCGGCACATTATTCACCGGATTAAGACGCAGGCCCCCGTCAATAGTTCCCGTCTCTAAATAACCTATCACCCCACCGGCATTATCTCCGTCAGCTGTGACACGCATCGTTGTCGAGGAGAAGTTGAACCAATAAGGATTAAGATTGTCAAGAGCTATGGCATACCCTATGGCGCCCCCGACATTATCGGTACCCTTAACATTTACGGCCACTTCCACCGCGCCTTTTACTTTTATGTCACCATCGGTGGCATCCAAATATCCGACCACGCCACCGACATTTGTTTCTCCTTTGACCTCGGCATCGGCCGACGACTTTACCACATAGCGCACAGGCTTACTGTTCGCGTCTATTGAGAGATCGCCCCGGAATATATTTCCGAAGCTTAGATAACCGAAAAAACCGCCGACCGACTCCACGCCGTTGACCACGGATGCAAGCAATACGTTGCTGATGGTCATATGGGTCGGCATGGCACGTCCTGCGAGACCGCCGGTCTCCATACCGCCACCCCGCACCGGGGCCTTCACCGTCACTCCGCTGATGTCAATATTTGTCAAACCAATCATTTCGCCGGCCAGACCGCCCACTCTGTCGCCAGAGCCGTAAACGATTTTAACATTGCTGCTTTCAGCATCCACACTGTGTTCGAGGGTGATATTACGCATTTTAATGTCTCCATACGCATACCCCACAAGACCACCTACACAGTCATGGCCTGTGACAGCGAATATATGGTCGGGAGTCGTGACTCCGTCAATATCAAGACTAACATTATTAAACCTGCCTATCAAAAGGCCTGTGTAAAGACTGTGGGAGGACGTGGCCGACACTGACAGAGATTTCAAAGCCACATTCCTTATTGTGGCCTCACCCCCTTCAAAGAACCCAACCATGCCGCCCACGCAGATGCCCGATGCGGAGACCGTGCCTTCAAGGGTTATGTTCTCGAAACGCACATTGCCGCCGGTTCTACCCGCCAATATGCCTACGTTATTTACGGCGTTGATAATCATAGCCCGCGAAAGCGTGAGATTCTTTATCGTCCCCGAGTAGATCTCCTTGAAAAGACCGATATCGCTGTCAGCCTCAGCATCAGAGGAACCCTGATATGTGAGGTTGCGTAGTTCATTGCCACCACCGTCATATGTGCCGCTGAACTGCACAGGCGCCCATACGTGGCCGTCGATAATCTGGCTGCGGCGCGGCACGTCAAACGATGCGGTCTGCCTGAAATAACGCCCGTAGGCATGGTCCGGGTCTTGCTCAAGATACCACAGAAGCGTAAGGAAGTCGCCATCGTCATTGATCAGATACGGATCGCTTTCCGTGCCTGAACCGCTGAGGTCGTCATAACTCATCGGCTCAGACTTGACCTCGACCCCCTTGTTGCCCGAGAACTCTATGGTTCGTATACCGATAACCGGCATGTCTTCACTTTCAGCAACAAGATAGTAGCGGCCATCGGGAATATCGGTGTCACCTATCCTTATACGGCATGTAAGGGCGCCGCGTCCTTCAAAAACTTCGACATCGGGAGAATGTGCAATCGTCCCATCAAAAGAGTAGCTCTTACGGCTCGATGGATTCTCGATACGGAAGCTTACATCCCGCGCCTCTTTCCATTTCTCAATGTTGCGGGCATCTATATGCAGCACACTGATCCGCACACCGTCCTCCGTCTCAAGAGAACCCGGAGAACGGGAGGTATTGAATTCTTCATCGCTACATGAGCTGACGATAAAAAGCAACAGGAGGGAGAGGAGATATGTCAGTTTCTTTTTCATCATTGCATTTCCGATATGTTTGGTAAGGGGAATTCATAACCGGATTTCAGAATCCATTTTCCATCATCGCCGATAATGAACCCTATCTTGGTAAATGTCTCAGGTTTGGCCATGGCGTCCTTGGAAGCCTGGGAAACAT
The DNA here is from genome assembly GCA_910584735.1 of uncultured Muribaculaceae bacterium. GTDB lineage: Bacteria > Bacteroidota > Bacteroidia > Bacteroidales > Muribaculaceae > UBA7173. Next base: position 45,974 of record CAJUBM010000001.1, on the reverse strand, counting down.
CACTCTTATAGAACACATAGCTTCCGCTCGCCGACGGGTCTAAGCCCATGCAGTCGCCTATAGGGGATGTGGCTTCGGTCGTATGATATTCCACAAGAGATATACAGTGGTTTATGGAATTATGGCTGCCTGTCTCCCCGACGAAACTCTGTGATGATCCTTTACAGGTTGACAGACAATCGTAGACCACGCTGCCATCACATATGCGCCCGGCAATATTGCCAGCCTTGGAGGTGGCATCGGAAGTGACCTTACGGGCGTTTATGCACTGTGAGATGATTACGGCGTTCTTTTCAAACTCCGTGCAGCTTTTGACAATGGCGTTGACGCCACCCACAATCGCTGCAGCCGAACCGGCAGCCACTGCCGCCGTGGCAAGTCCACCCGTGGCAACCTCCCCGGCTATCAATGCAACAGTACTCGTGGCTACCGCTACCCCCGCGATAACCGAATGGGCAATCTCATGGGCACGGGCCACCTTTTCCAAAGCCTCGGCCCGTTCCTCCCGGCGTTCGTTTATAGCCTCGTTGAATTTCTCATCGTTCCCTTCCAGGCCGTACCATTCCATAAGTTTGTCAACATGGCCGTTATAGAGCTTCACCACATCGGTAGGAGTGAAATAGGGAAGCTCAACCGAACAACCGTTTGATAACTCTTGAAGTTTTTGTGTATTGCGGTTGTTTATGTCCTCGGAGGAAAGCCGCATCGAATTCTCGAGAGCTTCCTCTGCTTCCGGGCTTACAAGTTCATATATACCGTAGCTCAGAAGCACGTAGTCGGTGGTCTGGAGTGCCGCCTCCACGCTTGTCTCAACAATTTTGATGGTTATCTCCACAGCCTCCGCCAACTCGAAACCCTCCTCGATTACCGCAAGTGCCGGCCCGGCAAAAGCCATAACACATTCCAGGGAACCTACCACACATTCGGCGATGCTCCAGCCGTTCCACGTACGCGGGTCGCCTATGTCTCCGACTATGCCACCGGCATAGCCTGAACCACCGTCCACATCGCCAAAGTTGGAGCAATAGTGTATCACGGTGTTGTTGCCGGCCATTCCGGCAATACCACCTGCACGGTCATTAGAGGAACGCACCGCGCCTGCATTGCGGCATACGGCCAACGACCCCCAGGTGCATTTCCCCACGATTCCCCCTACATATGAGGTGCCATCTACCGTTGCCCCGTTGCCGGAGTTGTGGATTACTGCCAGAGAAGCGCCGCCGCAAACACCGCCCACATATTCATTGCCGTAGACCGGGCCAGTGTTGCAGACCGAAAAGCCTCCGGCCTGTGCCTCGCCGACCGCGCCGCCGACAAAGCGGTTGCCTCTTACCGCGCCGGTATTAGTGCAATAACGCAATACAGTCTGATTATATAGCAGAGACTCATTTTCCGACCCTTTGACGCGGGTGCTTCCGATGATGCCGCCTACGCCGTCATAGCCGCTGACTTCACCATCGTTATTGCAGCTTGTAATCCAGGAATAGCCGGAACCACCCACAAGTCCGCCGGTTCCGAGGCACGGAGTGTCCTTGCCGGAACTTTTCGGGCCTTCTACACGCGCCAGGTTCTTCGAGCCGACAATTTGGAGGGTATCGGCTGTTCCAACCAGGCCGCCTACGCCGGATGCCGATGCAGACACTTTTGAAGTGTTGCTGCAACTCGACATCATGACCGAAGAGTAAATACCGGCACCTCCGAAAAGCCCCCCGACATTCATACCTCCGTCAACGCTGCCGCCGTTGGTGCTGCAGTCGGCAAGCAAAGCTTTGGCATGCATGTCAACCGCACCCAGTATACCGCCGACCATAGCGCTTGTAGCATCACCCTTAACCACACATTCCTCTGTGCTACAGTTGGTGATGGTTCCACTGCCACGGTTATTGTTCCCCGAAGTTATTACAGCACCGGCTATAGCACCGACTGCGAACTGCCCCTCAATGCTCGCGCCACGCATCTTCAGACCATCGACCGCACCATCGTGGAGGTAACCGAACAAACCGATTCCTGCCGAATGAGGACGCTTGATTATCAGATTGCTTATAACATGGTTGTCACCCAGATAGATGCCACGGAAGGGCGTGTTGGTATCAAAACCAATCGGGAGCCAGCCATTCTCGGCATCGCAGCTGCGCGACATTGACTTCATATCTATGTCGCATACCTGCCGGAAATATGTGCCGGGCGTAATCTCGCGGTTACTGTCATAGTCGTTTACAGCCATCATCAGTGAGAACAGATGTGATGAACTTGAAACGATATAGGGATTTTCCTTCGTCCCTTCGCCGGCATAGCGGAGCACCGGGTTGAACTTATCTATAACATTTATCCCTGATTCATCCACCCTTATGCGACTGCCGAGGCCGAATTCAATTTTATCAGCTCCCCCATCTTCCTCTGTCAGATAGTCCGTTACAGCTTCGGCAGCAAGAAGGCGGTACACCCCCTCTCGCAGACCAACTTCCAGACGGAAGGTTGAGACGTTATCGATTCGGTTATGGATGGCACGACGTTGGAAAACGGTTCCATCTTCCGACAGAAAGGAAATATTGATACTGCCGTTGTCAAGTCCGTGCGACTCGGGCCCCAGCCGAAAATCGGTGTGGGTTCCTTCGTAGTTGTCTGTATCTTTATCCCATGGCTCCGGCTCATCATTTTTGCAGCCGCTCAGCAGCATCACAAAAGCCATGGTTATGAATAGGAATCTGTTCATAATCCGATGATTATTAAAACTTTTATATAAATCACAACCGAAAAAGGCGCCGGGCATTGGCGGTGGTCTGTGAAGAAATGGATTCTACCGTAGTCCCGAGGGTTTCAGCGATGCAGGCGGCGGTAAACGGTAGATAGGCCGACTCATTACGGCGTCCGCGTTTAGGGACAGGTGCGAGATATGGAGAATCGGTCTCAAGCAGCAGACGATCTGCAGGTATGGACGGAAGCACCTGACGCAGACCGGAATTTTTAAAAGTAACAATGCCGTTGATGCCAAAATAGAAATCTCCCACAGACAATATTCTTTCTATATCGGCGCCCGCACCTGAAAAACTGTGGAACACTCCCTGTGGAAGTTTGGGGAGGCCATGCAGCACTTCAAGAGTCTCGTCAAGACCTTCGCGACAGTGTATTATCACAGGCAGACCAAGCTCTGCGGCCCATCCGCACTGCCGCTCGAAAACAGCCATCTGCTCCTCGCGCCGCGACTTGTCCCAATAGAGGTCGATTCCGATTTCCCCTACACCTACAAAGTCTGCCGTATGCTCCCGGAGTCTGGCAGCAATCTTTTCGAGTTCTTCAGCTACCCCTTCCTTTGGCAATTCGGTAGGATGCAGTCCGGCCGCGAGATATACATTATCTGGAAACTCTCCCTTTAACTTATACATAAGGGATAGGTCGGCATACAGACACCCCGGGAGAACCATCTTCTCCACTCCGGCTTCCAAGGCACGGCGCACGGCGTCTGACGGGCTTTCGCCATCAGCACAAAAAGACGGGTCATACAGATGTGTGTGGGTATCAACCATCAACTTTCCCGGGATGACAGTTTCAGAGCCAGCGAACGGAAAAACTCGGCCGCCTCATGCGGGAGCGACTGCGGAAGTGAGGCCACCGCGTCTGCGACATATCTGTCAATAAGCGCCGCCGATTCTTCAGGAAGTCCCAGTCGGTCATAAAGCTCCTTGACAGCCTCCACTTTAAGATGGTCGGAGAGCCGGCGGTCAAGAATCTCCTTCAATCCCTCCGCATCACGTTGGGAGGCCATAATCCATAACCAGGTCTTCTTCTCGTTCACAATATCGCCCCCGATAGCTTTCCCGAAGATAGCGGGATCACCGTATGTGTCAAGGTAGTCATCGCGAAGTTGGAACGCCAGGCCGAGCAGTTCGCCGTAACGATACATCGCCTTTTGATCCGTATCAGAGGCACAGGCCAGCAACGCCCCCATATGGCAGGCACAGGCCAGTAGGACGGAAGTCTTGAGACGTATCATCTCCATGTATTCCCCCTCGCTGACATCGCGGCGGTTTTCGAAATCCATATCATACTGCTGCCCCTGGTAGATTTCCATGGCCGTGCGGTTGAAAAGATACAGCACCCCGGGCAGCAGCCTTGCCGGGCTGCGCGAAATCATCTGTGTGGCCATAGTCACCATGGCATCGCCCGAGAGTATGGCCGTGGCCTCGTTCCACCGGCGGTGAACGGCAGGACGCCCACGCCTCACATCGGCATTATCCATCACATCATCGTGAAGGAGCGTGAAATTATGGAACATCTCTATCCCCAAAGCCTGCGACACCGCTTTTTCCGGCTTAAGACCGTAGGCAGCGGCAGACGCCAGCAGCAATACCGGCCTCAGACGCTTGCCCCCCCCTTCAAGGGTGTAGCGGATAGGTTCGTACAGGCCGCGCGGCTCGGCGGGATAATCAATGCCTGAGACGGCACTCTCTATTATATCGGAAAAATAGTCGGTGGTAAATTCCATAATTCACAATAGCAGGGAGAACCGAAATGGCGCTCCTCCTGATTTTAAGGCAAAGTTAACAGATTTTTCCGTTATAAATGGCTAAATTTGCACTAAAAATAGACGAAATGGAAAACCTTCCCAAAGACCCGAATATATTACTTAGCTATATAAACACCAAGCTACGTGACAATTACCCCGATTTGGACAACCTTTGCGACGACCTCGACGTAAACCGTGCCGAACTTGAAGCCGCCCTGGCCTCAGGTGGATTCACTTACAACCCCGACACCAACAGGTTTGCATGATAGACGACTATCTGTCACAACTCAACGAACAGCAGCGTCAGGCCGTAACCTATTGCGGAGGCCCACAGCTGGTGATTGCCGGGGCAGGCTCCGGCAAAACCCGTGTGCTCACCTACAAGATAGTCCACCTGCTGGCGCAGGGCTACGAGCCGTACCGCATAATGGCCCTTACCTTCACGAACAAGGCGGCCCGCGAGATGCGCGAACGTATAGAGAAGCTTGTAGGCACCCGTGTGGCCTCACGCCTGTGGATGGGGACATTCCACTCGATATTCTCACGGATACTCCGTCAGAATTCCGACCGTATAGGTTTCAAACCCACGTTCACAATCTACGACAGCGCCGACTCCAAGGCCCTGATAAAGACAATCATCAAGGATATGAACCTTGATGAGAAAATATATAAGCCATCGGTAATACAGAGCGCCATCTCGCATGCAAAGAACGCCTTGATAGGCCCGGCGGCATATGCCACAGACCGCGACCTTATGGACGCCGACAAAAATGCACGGCGCCCACTGACAGTCGACATATACCGTACCTACCGCCAACGCTGCCGTCTGGCCGGAGCCATGGATTTCGACGATCTCCTTTATTACACCAACGTGCTGATGAAGGAGAATCCCGATGTTCTGAACCACTACCGCGAGTTCTTCCGTTACGTCCTTGTCGATGAGTACCAGGACACCAACTTCGCACAGCACTGCATCGTAACGGAACTGTGCGAGAAGACCAACGCACTTACCATGGTCGGAGATGACGCCCAAAGCATATACTCATTCCGGGGGGCGAACATACAGAACATCCTGAACCTGGAGAAAGCCTATCCCAACCTGCGCATATTCAAACTCGAACAGAACTACCGCTCGACCCAAAACATAGTAGAGGCAGCCAACTCCCTGATTGACAAAAACAGGCGTCAGTTACCCAAACATATCTTCTCGCGTAACGATGTCGGGCAGAAAATCGAAGTAGCAAACTGCTACACGGAATACGAGGAGGCAGGCATGGTGGCCGAACGCATATCGCGAATGAGGATGCGTTCAGGCGACTCCCTTGACGAATTCGCCATACTCTACCGCACCAACGTGCAGAGCCGCCGCCTCGAGGAATCGCTGCGCAAACGAAACATACCCTACCGCATCTACGGCGGCTTGTCCTTCTACCAACGTAAGGAGGTAAAGGACGCCATAGCGTACTTCCGGCTCGCAGTCAACCCTGATGACGACGAGGCCCTGCGCCGAATCATAAACACCCCGGCGCGAGGCATCGGCGAAACCACCGTCGGCAAACTTTTACGGGCGGCAATCGAAGGCAACGTAAGCATCTGGCAGGTACTTTGCTTCCCTGAGCAATACCCCACGGGTGTAAACTCAGGCACGGCAAAGAAACTGGCATCTTTCCGCGATATGATTGCCGAGTTCGTAGCCATGAATACCCGTGGTGAGGACGCGGCCCGGGTTGCGGCAACCATAATATCACGCACGCGGATGCTTACCTCCCTGATTTCCGACAATACCCCCGAGAACATGTCGAAACAGGAGAACCTGCAGGAGATTCTCAACAACGTACAGGAGTTTGTCGGGGAAAAGACCGAACAAGGGGACACCGACCACATTTTCATGACCGACTTCCTTGCGGAAGTCTCGCTGGCCACCGACCAGGATGAGAAAGAGGGGGAGATACAGCAGCCGAAGGTTACGATGATGACCGTTCATGCCGCCAAGGGGCTGGAGTTCAACAACGTGATAATAGTAGGCGTGGAAGACGAACTCTTCCCATCGGTGATGTCGCAAGGGTCAGCCGCCGAAATCGAAGAGGAACGTCGTTTGCTCTACGTGGCCATAACCCGCGCAAGGAAGTTCTGTATGATGTCGTACGCGTCATCACGTTTCAAAAACGGCACTACAAAGCCATGCCGTCCATCCCCTTTCCTACGAGACATAGACCCTAAATATCTGAAACCCGTGCAGGGTACCACCCTCCCCTCCGAACGCTCCTCAGCCTCGCTCAACCGCTACCGCGATTCCTATCATTCGTCAATCGCCGTACACTCGCTCATCGATCCGTCACCGAACCGCCCGGTGGCGCAACGTCCGGCAATACGCCCCTCCGTTACGTCAAACGCCTCACAGCGGCCACCGCAGGCCGCAGACGGCGAATTCACACGACATACAGCCTCTGAGATTGCCCCGGGGATAGAGATTCTTCATGAACGCTTCGGACGCGGCTGCATCGTAGATGTAGAGAACGACCCCACCGGCGACCGCATGGTGGTACTATTTTCCGGTGCGGACCAAAAGAAACTGATGTTGAAATTCGCCCGTTTCAAGATACTCTCATGAATACACCATATTATATAGTCTACGAGACCCGTCTACGCCGTAATCTGGAACTTATCACCTCGGTGGCCCGAGAGGCCGGCGTTGAGATAATAATGGCGTTCAAGGCCAACGCCTTGTGGAAGACGTTCCATCTTTTCCGAGCCTACGGGGTAAAGTCTACGGCCTCCTCGCTTAACGAGATGGAACTCGGCAACGACGAACTCCGCTCGTTAGTGCATACATATTGCCCTGCCTATACACCGGCCACCATCGGGCGTTACCTGGCAGGAAGCAGCCACATCACATTCAACTCCATCAGCCAGTGGGAGCGGTTCAGAGAGGAAGTGGAGGCTTTCAACAACAACGGCCCACACTACGTCTCGCCGGGTCTGCGCGTGAACCCGCAATGTTCGGTAATCGAAACGGACATATACAATCCGGCCCTCCCCGGAAGCCGTTTCGGGGTGACAGCCGACCAAATCGGCGACAGTCTTCCCCGTGGCATAGAGGGGCTGCACTTCCACTCGCTCTGCGAATCATCGAGCTACGACCTTGAAAAGGTGCTTAATGCCTTTGAAGAACAGTTCGGCCGCTATCTCCCGTCCGTGAAATGGGTCAATATGGGAGGGGGACACCTTATGACACGAACCGGTTACGACACTGCCCATCTCGTAAATCTGTTAAAGGATTTCAAAGCCCGCTATCCATGGCTTCACGTGATTCTCGAACCCGGCAGCGCATGGACGTGGCGCACCGGCGACCTCGTGTGTTCAGTGGTTGACGTGGTTGAGAACCAGGGTGTGAAAACGGCCATTATAGACGGATCTTTCGCCTGCCATATGCCCGACTGTCTGGAAATGCCATACAAACCCGCCATATCGGAAAGTGACACCGAGGGTATCCCCTACCGCATCGGAGGCAACTCATGCCTTAGCGGCGACTTCATCGGCGACTGGTACTTCAACACACCCCTGAAGATAGGCGACCGGCTCACATTCGAGGATATGAACCACTATACTACGGTGAAAACCAACATGTTCAACGGCATACAGCATCCCGACATCGTTTTTGAACAAGCCGATGGCTCACAACGCCTGCTGAGGCATTTCGATTACGAGGATTATAAGAACCGAATGGACTGACCCCAATCAAGAATCCCCATGGCACACCTGTATTCAATAATCATACCTGTATATAACCGGCCTGACGAAGTTGAGGAACTGCTCGGAAGCCTGGACCGACAGACGCGTAAAGGAGCTTTCGAGATAATAATCGTGGAAGATGGCTCAACTGTGCCATGCCGCCCGCAGGCTGAGAAATATATAGCCCAAGGTCTTCCTCTGACATATTATTATAAAGAGAACGAGGGGCGTTCCATAGCCCGCAACTATGGCATGGAACGAGCCAAGGGCGACTATTTCATATTCTTCGATTCGGACTGCGTAATCCCCGACGATTTCTTTGAGAAACTGGAGAAGATGGCGGCAGAACACCCTTACGACTGCTTCGGGGGGCCTGACGCGGCGGATGCATCTTTCTCGACAACACAGAAGGCCATAAACCACGCCATGACCTCGTTTCTAACCACGGGCGGCATACGCGGCGGCAAGATAAGCCTTGAGAAATTCACGCCGCGCACGTTCAACATGGGATTCTCCAGAGAAGTTTATGACCGTGTGGGTGGATTCCGGGAGATGTTCTCCGAAGATATAGATATGTCAACACGCATACGCCATGCCGGATTCTCAATAGGTCTGTACCCGGATCTGCCGGTATTCCATAAACGCCGCGTTGACTTCCGCAAATTCGCCCGGCAGGTATATGTGTTCGGCATGTCGCGCATCACCCTGAAGCTACTCTATCCCGACACGATGAAAGCCGTACACTGGCTTCCGGCGATATTCGTCCTCGGATGCGTGGCCATGCTGGTTCTCGCCATAGTGTGTTCTCCATGGTGGCTGCTGCCGTTAGGAATATACCTGTTGGCTATCCTTATAACGGCATTGTGCGTTACAAAATCGCCGGCCATCGCCCTGAAAGCCGTTCCGGCATCCATCATACAATTAGGCGGGTATGGCTGCGGTTTCCTTAAGGCCTACTTCCTTAAGATAATCCTCGGCCGTGGACGTGACACCGCCGAAGAGATAGCCCTCAGAAAAGGGAAATAACCACATTGGAAATACCCGGTTATGGATAAGTTCAACCTACCGCCCCACGAAGACGAGTCTGCCCTGCAAAAATCCGGGCCCCTCATACGCGACCTTGCAGATGATGAAAAACCTCGCGAAAAGGCGATGCAACACGGATTCGAAGCTCTGTCAGACGCCGAACTTCTGGCTCTGTTGCTCGGCACAGGCGTACCGGGCAAATCCGTGATAGACCTTGCCCGCGACATACTCCGCGACAACGACAACAAACTGCGCATACTGGCGCGGCGGTCAATCCACGACCTTATGCGCTCCTACAAAGGGATGGGGCCTGCCAAAGCCACGCTGTTGGTGGCCGCCATGGAGTTCGGAGCGAGATGCCAGGCCGATTTCGGAGTAAAGGACCCGCAGATGGCATCCAGCAACGATGTCTACCAATATATGCGCCATCGGCTTGAAAGGCTCAACTACGAGGAATTTTGGATTCTGCATCTCAGCCGCGCCAACCGGGTGCAGCATGCCGAACGTATGGGGAGAGGGGGTCTGGCCTCTACGGCGGTAGACCCGCGCCTCATAGCGAAAAGCGCCATAGACCACCTGTCATCCGGCCTTATCCTCGTCCACAACCACCCGTCAGGTAATCTCGTTCCCTCCACCCAGGATGATGCGCTCACGCGCCGCATCCGCGATGTTGCCAAAATATGCGATATAATAGTCCAGGACCATATCATAATCGGCCCGTCTTCCTATTACTCCTATCGCGACCAAGGGCGTCTCTGACGAAACGCCCTTGTCGATATTTTGAAATCTATAATCCAGGGATACAGATTTTAGAAATTAGCCCTCTATATATTTAGAAATTATAACCCAGGGTTATAGAGAAGAGGTTACGGCGCATATTCTTTTGGAAAGGGCCGTAGGCATCACGCAGGCGGGTCATGCCAAGCGAGCCGGACAGAGCCACCATATAGTTGCCGTAGTCAAGGCCTACCCCGAAATTCCACTGCGCATCGAAATGTTTGAAACCTCCCGTACCGAATACCGACCCGGAAGTTCCTTCCTCAACCTTGCCCGATGGCGTTACATAACGGTTCTGGTGATAGCGGGCCAAAAGGCTGGCGTTGAATTGCGGCCCTGTAAACACGCTTACGCGCATATTCTCCGCAAAGTCAAAATGGTAGCCCACGTGCAGAGGTACCCGGAAGCCGAAATTCCTTACCGAGCCGTCAATCTGGTACACTACATCCTGCGTTGACTCCCCGGCATCGTTGACTTCCGGTAAAAGTATGGTCTCCGTGGCATAGTACATTGTGCCGAACACGTTATAGAACATCGACAATCCCGGTTCGAAATACAGGTTGGCAACTACAGGGATATGGTACACCGCCCCTAAAGAGAAGCCCGGCTTGTTGCTGTAGTATGCCCCGCCGTTAGCGGCCGATGATATATCAAGCGCCACACGCGCACCTAAATAAGTTCTGTTTTCAGGGTTGTCAACCACCAGGGAAGCTCCTCGGGCGTATGCCATCGATCCGACAAGCGCCAGAGCCACCGCCATTGCTTTTATCGTCTTCATATTATATCAGAGAGATTTTATTTACAAGTTAATAATCGTAAACCAATTCAAAGTCATCAACATATAGCGTCGAGCCCACACCGCCGACAAAGTAATCACCATACTTACTTGACGATGCCACAGTGAGTATGTACTTGGGAATACGCGAGGTCGACCTGTAATCCAGATTTATTTCAAAAGGTATATAGTCCGTGACGTCCTCACCATACTGTACTTCACCATATGCTATTACAAATGATGCGTTCTTATCAAACAAATGGCGCTCCGAAGGCTTTGTCCTTATTGTTATCGGTTCGGCACAGTCGACAAGGGCACACCATACTATACAGGTATCGTTCTCACCCGCCTTTACAAACGGTACGGCATCATTTAGATTGGTTATCGGTTTGGAAGAATATTTAAGATATCCCCTCAGTTTCGTAGGATGCAAATCACATGGGCGTCCGAAACTTAATATACCATTTGTGCCATCAATCTTCACAAAAGAACCGGCAAATATACTACCTGCGGCCAATTTTGTGAAAACATCAAGACTCTCAAGTCTGGCTGCTTTACCTGTACCACTTGACGTTATGTCCGAAGGTGTGACATTTGATTCTTTTCCGAAAGCGGAACCTTTATTACCCGTTCCCCAGTATGGTTCAGAACCTTCTTTCCAAGGTTGCCATACCTTTCCGTCAAGCCACCAGTCTGAGAACGATTCATTCGGCATCTGGAAAAGCTCTTGGGTGGTGAATGTCTTAATCTCACCTTTTTCGTCATCGGAATAGGCACGGGCTTCATATTCGGTCTGTGGATTGAGGTGTACGAGACGGGCACAGAATGTGGCGCCAGTATGCGTAACCCATTCGGCCGGGGCCTTAGTCCATTTTTCCGAGCCGACTTCACGATATTCCACACCGTTGTCACGTCCCTCCATGGCGGCACCGTAAACCCAGGCAACCTGGGTCCAGGCATCCACTCGTGTGGTGCTGACCGTGCTTTGCGTCGTGCGACAGAAAATCTCCCACTCCTCCGTACGTCCCCAGGCCTCGACCGTCACCTTGACAGGGTCAACGAGATTTATAGTCTGCCCTGTCATATCGGGGGTCTCTACACAACCTTGCGGCCCGAGTTTCTGCGACAGCACCTTTACCGCCTTGGCTCCCGGATTGGCAGGCACTGTAACCACAACACGACGGGCAGTAGTATCGATAATCGTGGCTCCGACCTGCCCCTCCACCGTGAAATATCGTTCTATCTCCTGCCGACCGACTATCACCCAGTCGTAATCCTGGTACATTCGCAGGGTCACGACATAAGGCTCGGTAAGGTTCAACGGAGCGTCAAGCTCCCCCGCCACGAGCGATGCCCCGGCCGACAACTTATAGGAAGTCACATCCACGGCATATATATCGGTAGTCTCAGCCAGCTTAAGGGTCACCACCCTTGACGCCGAATCAATCTCGGCTGCCGACAGCAAGCCCTCGGCCTCGAATTCTGTAAAGTTGGGCTGTATGCGCGGATAAGGTATATCATTCTTTATACACCCCGCCAGCAGCCACAGGCCCAAGGCGGCCATAGCGGCTGCAGCGATAAGCATAACCCTCGAATTGGCCGACATATTTATTGAATCCCTTTGTCTTTTTTTCTTATCGTTCATCCTAAAGGATACAGATCTGTTGGTATCGCCCTATAATTATCATCAGATATATACGGCCATACCGAAATTGATATTGAAAATATTGAACCGGAAATTCGCTCCCGATGAGAAGCGGCTACCTTCCTCCACACCGTCCGTAAGCTGCTTCTCGTGATGCAGCCTGATACCGAACACGCCGAAAGAGATGTTAAAACTTACATAGTCCATTATGAACACACATACACCGGGCGAGAAATTCAACGATGCGGTCATTGAGTTGGTGCGCGTATCGCGCAACTCGCCTCCGTAATAACGTTTGAAACGTGACGAACCCGAGCCGAAACTCAAATCAACATCATTGAATACGCCGAAGCGCCGTTCGCGTCCCAGACCTACATAGTTCCGATATACGAGAGAGGCGGTGTACGATGTGGAGTAATAACTTATATTCTGCAAATCAAATGAGATGCTCCCGTCAAAATCAACGCTCAGGTTCGGCAGGTCGGCATACATCCTGGTATAGTTGAACTTCAGACCTATAGCCTGGTTGTTGTCGAAGAAATACATAACCGACGGTTGCAGCGAGTATGCCTTAATCTTCAAATCAAGGTTCTTAAGCAACGACAGCACCTGGTAGTTGTCGGTATTGAACTCGCCATAAGAGGCCATAAGGCCGAACGACCACTGCCCTTTCGGTATGAAAAGATAGTTGAACAGCCCTCGGTCGTAACGCCCGTAATTCTTTTGCGGGAGTATCACCGGCACCGTATCCCTCCCTACTATCACGGTCTCTTTCAGAGCCGGATTATCCATTATCGTGCTGTCAAGGGCAATTTTCGGAGACCGCGCCATCGCTCCTATTATGGGGATATGCTCCATTATATCTCCGGAGGCGGCAGCGCGCTGTGAGGGGAATATAGCACACAGACAGATTATGAATGTTATAAATATATTTCTATTCATATCTCAGGAGATTATAGATAGAACGCCACACCAAAAGTGATGGAGAACAGGTTGATTTTGAAATTTGCCGACTTCCCCTCCCGGTTGGCGATATATATTTGGTCGGTAGTGGCCTTTGTATGGGAGTAATTAAAACCAAGCACACCGACATTCACCTCTATGGCCGAATAATTGTTGAGAAACATTATCATTCCCGGCGCCAGACCCACGTTTACATTCCATGTTCGCTCGAATGTGCCGGTAAGGTCAACCCCCGAACCGTTACAGATTTTCGACTCCCCGCCTCCTACCTGCAGCTGCACCTCGTTGAAAAATCCAAAACGGCGACTGCGCCCGAGACTGAAATAATTGCGGAAGCATGCCATCGCCGAGTAGTCCTGCGAAATAGAGTATAGGTTGTCGACATTGAAGTTGCTGTCGCCTCCCAGCACTATATCAGCATTGTCAAGACGCGTGCGCGTACGGCTGTAGGCAAACTTGCCACCTGCGGCCATATCATTGCGGAACGCATACATCAACATAGGGCTTACCTTGAATGTATAGGCATCTCCCGAAAGATTTTCTACAATGAGAAACTGATAATTATCCTGGTCTGACTGGGTGAAACTGACGCTGACCCCCGTGATCCACTGCCCTTTCGGAATGAAACTGACCTGCTCAAGACCTCGTTTAAATTCCACCTGGGCACTGGCATGAGGCATCCCGCAAGCCATGACCGCGAATAGAAACAATAATATCTTCTTTATCATCTGCTGTTTGTACCCATAGTTGACAACAAGGCCATACACTTGGGGCTCAATAGATTACTACCTGCAGAAAACCGTAATGTCCCGATAATATCCGAACGATGTTCCGGCTTCAAAAAATTTTTGTAAAGTTAGTGCTTTTTAACTTATGGAGAAAGCGCGTGGATGTTAAAGTTTTTAACACTTATACACAGCCAATATTACTCCGTTTTTTGTTAATTTTGCAAAGAAACCAATAATTTAGTTTTGATGAAAAAAATAATACTATCGCTGGCAGCCGCCATGCTGATGGGAGGCGCCGCAATCCAGGCATCCTCCACTCCCGATATAAAAGACCTGCTGCAACAGGCAGCGAACGCGGCCAAAGAGCGCCAGCAGGGCGGCTCAGGCCAGTCAACAACAAACCAAGACACGTCATCATCACCAACGTCAACATCAGAATCCTCACAGTCACAACAGGGTAACAAATCCGGCCTCGGATCCCTGTTAGGAGGGCTGTTCGGCGGTTCGTCATCAGAATCATCTACCGGCTCGGAAGGTTCTTCGTCTGGGCTTTCCGGCCTCGGTGGCCTGGGCGATGTAGTAAAAGGACTTATCTCGTCCAGCAATGTCACCCCTAAAGACCTGGTAGGGAACTGGAAATACTCAGGCCCGGCTTTCGCCTTCCAGAGTTCCAACTTCCTACAGAAAGCGGGAGGCGCAGCTGCATCAAAGGTCATCAACGACAAACTCGAACCTTATTACAAACAAGCCGGGATTGACAGGCTGGAAGCTACATTCAACAGCGACGGCACCTTCCAGTTCAAACTCCCGCGCGTCACACTGAAAGGAACCTACCAACTCGAGAGCGAGGGAACCAACGGGGAGTTCCTATTCAACTTTATGGCTCTCGGTAAGATTCCTACAGGTAAAATGAAAGCCCATGTGGAGAAAGCAGGCCGTAATGTCACAATAACATTCGATGTGTCAAAACTAATAAAGATTGTTGATGCCGTGGCAAAAGTCAGCGGTCAGAAATCGCTCCAGGCAGCCTCATCATTACTCAACCAATACGATGGCCTGAACTGCGGTTTCGAACTCGCTCCCGCCAGATGACACACGATAAGTAAACCCGGAAAAGGCCCCTAACCGTAACGCAGCCCACGAAAAAGCATGCCTGTAGGACACCCGTTTTGGCAACGCGTAAGAGCCCGATGGCTCATAATCAAACACGCATATTTGCGTTTCACTACCCATTCCATGGCGTATATACGCCGGGTGAGCGAGGCGCTTTCGGTGGTGACGTTGCTGGCGGCAGTGGCATGCATCACCGGGCTGACTGTCTACTTTGGATTTGACCACTCCCAACGGGAATGGCGGGGACTGCTTTTGCTTATCCGTGGATGCCAGATTATATTCCTTACGAACATAATCTACAATCTTGTCCTTAATTTCCGCATTACGCTGCGCCAGACGAAGATTATCAAGTGGATAGTAGACATCGGCGTACTCATCACCCTGCTTCCTCTGGCATACCCACGCCCGGAACATCCGTGGATTCCGTTTCTTGAAACAATACTATACAGCCGCAAATTCCTATTCGCCATACTCGCGGCCTACTCCGTGACAGCCGTGAGCTTCGGCATCATGAAGATGCTGGGACGCCGCACGAACCCGCCGCTTATCATGGCACTGAGCTTTCTGGTGCTGATAATAGCGGGGTCGTTCCTGCTGATGATGCCGCGCTGCACACTCCGCCCGTTGGATTACATCGACTCATTGTTCATCGCCACCTCGGCAGTAAGCATCACGGGGTTGTGTCCCGTAGAACTGTCGCAGACGTTCACTCCCGCCGGGCTGCTGATTCTCGCACTGCTCATACAAATCGGTGGGCTTGGCATAATGACCTTCACATGCTTTTTCGCTATGTTCTTCAGCGGCGATACCTCTATATACAGCCAGCTTATGGTGAAAGACATGGTATATTCCAAGACCATCAACTCCCTGCTCCCTACCCTGCTGTACATACTGGTCTTTACTCTCTTGATTGAGACCATCGGAGCCGTGGCCATATTTCTCTCTATCCACGACACCCTGCACATGGACCTGGAGGATGAAATCATATTCGCAGGTTTCCATGCCCTGTCGGCATTTTGTAACGCCGGATTCTCCAACCTTGAAGGAGGGCTCGCCAATCCGCTGCTGCTCCATTCCGACCAGTCAATCTACATCATATCCTCCATTCTGATTCTGGCCGGAGGGATAGGATTTCCGATACTCATGAACTTCTGGCAGACATTACGTCGCAAATGGCGCAGAATGATTCTATGGATAACCGGGCGCCCGCATCCGATACAGAAGGTGCATCAGTTCGACCTTAACACAAAAATCGTGCTGACCGCATCCTTTTGGATTGTAGTGGTAAGTGCCTCGCTTTTCTTCCTGTTCGAACACGACAACTCCATGAGCGGAATGACCCTCTATGAGAAAATCGTGCAGTCCGTTTTCAACTCATGCGTGCCACGCTCATCGGGCTTCAGTTCAATGAATCCGGCAGGATTCATGAACGTCACGCTAATCATGTTCGTATTCCTCATGTGGATCGGAGGCGCTTCCCAGTCGACCGCCGGAGGTATAAAGGTGAACACTTTCGCCACAATGCTGCTTAACCTGAAATCGGTAATCACCGGGCGCAACAGTGTGACTGTCTATAACCGCACCATAGCGCCACGTTCCATACGTATGGCACAAGCCGTTGTCGGCCTGTCTATTCTCTCCTATTTCCTTATCTCATCAATCCTCGTGGCAATTGAGCCCGGCATTCCGCTGAAACCGCTTCTCTACGAATCAGCTTCGGCTCTTTTTACCGTGGGAAGTTCTTTGGGCATTACCGCCGAACTATCTCCGGCGTCAAAAGGATTGCTTTCCGCCGCGATGTTTTTCGGACGTGTGGGCCTGATGTCACTTTTAGTGGGTATGGCAGGCACTGACGGCGATTCCCCCGCGCGATACCCATCAGGCAATATTATAATAAACTAAAAACCATCCCCTACCACCATGCGCTATCTGATTATCGGCCTCGGAATCTACGGCTCGAACCTCGCCCGTTATCTTACCGACCTCGGCAACGAGGTTATCGGAGCGGATGTGCGCGCCGCGAATGTAGATGCCATAAAAGACTATATCACCACCGCCTACATAATCGACTCTACCGACCCTGCCGCCCTGGCGGTGTTGCCGCTTAAGAATATCGACCTCACCATAGTGGCTATCGGGGAGAATTTCGGGGCAAGTATCAAGACAGTGGGACAGCTCAGGCGTATGGGAGTACGAAAAATTTACGCCCGGGCCATAGACGAACTGCATGAATCAATCCTTGAGGGCCTGAAAGTCGACCGCATCCTCAACCCGGAGCAACGCGCCGCCCTCGACCTCGTGAACGAGATCGAAATGGGAACAAAGGTAGAAAGTATGCGGGTCGATTCCGATTCATACATAATGCAGAGCCCGGCACCTGAATATTTCTTTCAAATGAAATACTCGGAACTCCCTGCATCACTCCACGGCCTGCGGCTTATAACAGCTGCCCGACCGACAATGTCGGAAAACATTCTTGGGATAGACCGCAACAAATTGCAGGTTATCAGCCCCGAATCGCTTCCGGCCGAACGAGTGCAACCGGGAGACGTCCTTACATTGTTCGGCACAGCACGCGAGTTCAAAGCGCTATTCCGTATGCTTGGTTGATCAACCTGCCGGGAACAGGCGTTCTTGCAATGCCCTGAGGGCGGCCACCTTGTCAGCCGCCGACACCAAGAAGGAGATATTGCAGTCCGAGCCGCCGTAGCTGACCATGCGCACGGGTATGTCGCGCAAGGCGTCAAGAGCAGCGGCCTCAAAGCCGCAGTTACGCCAATGCAGGTCGCCGACCACACAGATAATAGCCATATCCTCATCAACCTTGACGGTTCCGATTTCTTTCAGTTCGTCAAGAATATGCTCGAGTTTAAGATGGGAATCAACCGTCACCGTGACCCCGACCTCGGAGGTGGCTATCATATCTATCGGCTTACGGTAATTGTCAAAAATCTCAAACACACGGTGCATGAACACCGAGGCCAGGAGCATACGCGAGGACTTTATCTTTATGGCTATTATACCGTCCTTGGCGGCAACAGCCTTGATTGTACGTGAGCGGTCGGTATTATGGATAAGGGTGCCGCGAGCCGCAGGCTCCATCGTATTCAAAAGCCTCACCGGGATATTGTTAACCTTGGCGGGGAGCACACAGGCAGGATGGAGTATCTTTGCCCCGAAATAGGCAAGCTCGGCAGCCTCGTCGAAATGCAGTTCGGCTACAGGGGAGGTATTCTCCACGTAACGCGGGTCATTATTGTGCATCCCGTCTATATCGGTCCATATCTCGATTTCCGATGCCACCACGGCGGCACCTATCAAGGAAGCTGTAAGATCCGAGCCTCCGCGTTGCAGATTGTCAACCTTCCCATTGCAGTTGCGGCAGATATATCCCTGAGTTACATATAGTTCAGCACCAGGATTCTCCTCCATAAGGGCTTCAAGCCGCTCACGGATATATTCACTGTCAGCCTCGCAGTTCTCATTCGTCCGCATGAAGTCAAGAGCCGGGAGGAAACCGGCGTTCACTCCCTGCTGATGGAGGTAGAGATACATCAGAGTGGTAGACATCATCTCACCCTGCGCAAGAATCTCCTTCTCATCCTCCTCGTTGAAAGATTCTCGACAAAGCGACCTCAGGTGCGAGAAGATACCCCTGATTTCCTCGTCGGCCTCCATACGGTAGTCCACATCGGTGAACAGCAGGGAGATTGTCTTCTGATATTTCTTCTCAAGTGAATTTATCACCTCCTTGGCGCCGTTCACATTGCGATGGCGCAGGTAGTCAGAAATCTCCACAAGGGTATTCGTAGTGCCCGACATGGCCGACAGCACCACTATATTCTGTCCGCGTCCAACTATAAGTGACGCCACATTCTTGATACGTTCGGCTGAACCCACCGAGGTGCCGCCGAATTTCATTACCTTCATTTTATCGAATCGACCGGGATTGAATCAGTTGTAATTTTGGATGATATTCATAAGCGCAGTCAGGCATCCTCCGATATGAGATGCTTGTTATCACAACGGAGGGTACGTGCCGGATATTCCTCCACCAATGCCAAATTGTGGGTAGCCATCATGACGGCAGTCCCTCCGGCGGCACACCCTCTGAGCAGTTCGAAAATCTGGTGTCCCGTCTCAGGGTCGAGATTCCCGGTCGGCTCATCGGCAAGGATAAGGCGCGGCCTGTTGAGAAGCGCACGGGCTATGACCACACGCTGCTGCTCGCCGCCGGAAAGTTCATGGGGCATCTTATAAGACTTATTCTCCATTCCCACCTGCCTGAGACACTCCTCTATTCGGTCCTCCTTCTCGTGACGGTCGCGCCATCCGGTAGCGTCCAGGACGAACTGAAGATTCTGCTGTACGTTACGGTCGGTAAGTAGCTGGAAATCCTGGAACACTATCCCTATCTCGCGGCGCAGCATAGGTATCTCCTTGCGGCGTATCCCTATGAGTTCACGCCCCAGCACATCGGCCTGGCCCGAGAACAGGGGAATCTCGGCATACATGGATTTCATCAGGCTCGACTTGCCCGAACCTACGCGCCCTATGAGGTAGACAAACTCTCCCTCCTCAAGGTCGAACGTAACATGTTTCAGCACTACGAGTTCCTTACGCAGCACTTCGACGTCCTTATATTCTACTACTTTTCCCAAAATGGCGAGTATCTATAGTTTTCGAGTCTCTATAATTAATTATATGGGTACCCACAATTATTATAATTATAGGTATTCTCCTCTATAACTTTGCAAAGTTAGTCCGTTCGGCGAAACAACATGAGAGCGCCGAATTTATTTTAATCTATTTTAACATACTCGGACTATAATCTCCGCTCCTCGGCTTCGGCCGCACTTCCACCCATATACTTAACCTTACGCGGCTGGAAACGATATGTAAGAGAGAGTGCCACTCCACGGCGGTCATAACTCTGACGTTTATCCATAAATACCCCGAAGGTATGCATCGACCAATCGTTGCATGCCGTATTAAATATATCCGTAGCCGACAGCCTGATTTGTAGAGCGCCGTCCTTAAGGAAGTCGCGCCCTAAGGATGCTGATGCCGTAAACCATGATGCCGCGAAACGGTTGGTGTGCATGTCGCCGCACGACTGTCCGCGAAAGTTAGCCGTCAGCAACAGATTCCACGGAAGCGTAAACGTGTTGCCAAACGAATATGAGAATATCGGCTTGTTATAGGCATCCCCTCCCAGCCTCATCCATTGTTGGTAAAGACCAAGCTCCAGAGATGGACGCCAGGCGCGCACACGCCTTTCCCAAACCAAGTAGACGTCAAGAGAAGAAACATCCACATTCACCGGTTGCATCATAAGCTGCAATGACGGAGCCGGATAAAGTCGCTTCACAAACGCATATGTGTCGTCACTGCGGGTGAAAGCCGCCTGTAGCATAAAACTATCCCACATGCCGAACATCTGCACAGAGTGCATGCGTTCATCGGCCAACGCTGGATTTCCACCCTCTATCTGATGCAGCCCCACATAGTTCAGCGCACCGGTAAGTTGAGCATATGGAGGCCGCACCTTAGCAGACTTATATGAAAGCGTTATCTGTGAGCGTTCATCAAAAATCCATCCTAACGAAATATCGGGGGTTACCGTATGTGAACGCCTGCTCACATCATTGTCGCGCACTGAGTTTACCTCAAACACATAATCCACATATTCGTAACGCGCACCTACCGACACACTCAACCTGTCAAACATGCGGTTCCAGGATGCAAAAGCCGCAAATGAGGTCTGTCTTGAATCGGAAATCGATGACGGAATATAGGAGGACACTTCCTGGTTCAACATCATATAATCAAGGGAAGATGCCGTCTTTGTGCCTTCCCCACCTGCCGTCAACAAGCCTCCGAAAATCGGATGTTCCATATACAACTTACCGCCCCACAGAGTAGACGATCTATCCGACACCGAGTTTACCGGCACCAGACTTCCATCATCGGGATAGGACATACCGACGTTATTCTCCGAGGTAGCCCTGCGGAATATGCCATCGAAGTGGAGCCTACGGCCACTACCGAAATCACCGTCATAATACAATGAGACCAAGTGGCTTCGCCCCTTATCCTCCGAGCTTATATCGCCGGCAACCGGCGGCGTGTCGTCAACCCATTCCGTGCCGTTGTTAAGCAATGTCGCCCTCTCGGGAGCAAATCTGTAATATGCCCCCACCGACTGGCCGCTTCTATGATAATTGAAGCCACCTTTCACCGTCCCTGAGCGCTCGGTGCGGGCGCTATGCTGAGAACTCCCAACAGTCACAGGCATACCATTATAATCAAGATAATTGAAAGTAGTGCCTTTCACCAACGATTCTGTACGATCCGCAATCCCGGAAAAGAATATCTCCCAGTCGTTACCGATTCGATATGACATATCGGCCAATACTCCTTCCGACCATCTGCGGCGCCGCTTCCCCTCCAAAGTAACGGCAAGGGAGATTCCTTTTGTAAAGCGCCGCCGGGTTGATATTCTCAATACCGCCCCCGTAGTGCTGCCATAGGATGCACCCGGCGCCATCAACAACTCCACCTTGCGTATATCGGAAGATAGAAGTTGCCGCAATTCGGCTTCGTCGCGCATCGGGCGCCCGTCAATAAAAATCTCCACACCCCCTTTTCCCGACACCGAT
Source organism: uncultured Muribaculaceae bacterium (assembly GCA_910584735.1). Taxonomy (GTDB): domain Bacteria; phylum Bacteroidota; class Bacteroidia; order Bacteroidales; family Muribaculaceae; genus UBA7173. The sequence continues at coordinate 24,049 of CAJUBM010000001.1, read as the reverse complement.
ACCGCGTCATCCTCCACTACGACCATGGGCAGTTGCGCGAGAAGGTCAAACGCATTTCCTATATTCTCCAATTCCGATCCGGCTACGTTAGTAACCAAGGTAGTCCCTTCCAGCCTGGTAGCAGGTTGACGTGCGGAAACCACAATTTCCTCCAGTTCTTTGACAAGCGATTCTTCGTTTCTCTCCTCATCGGTAACGGCTATAGCCACGAGGGGAAGGCCCATAAACAGCACGGCGGCTGTGAATTTCTTTAAATACATATGAGAGCTTTTTTTACCGCAAAATTACTCCCACCGCAGACTAAAATCCAAAATAAAAGTCTGACGTTCACAATCTCAAACCACTAATTTACAACATATTACAACGTTAGCTCCCGTTTATTCCTGACCTTCGTCACCGAGCGTTGAAAATCACTGCGAAATCATTGCCTGTCTTTGCGGAAATACCGCCCAATTTCATTTTCAAACGCGACTTCCGTTTATAGACCACATCCAGGCTCTGCCCTGACAGAAGGCTTATCGCACGATTTGAAAACCCGCAGGCAAGATAAACCGCAAGCCGGTAATCAGCCATGCTGATAGTGGGATAATCTGACTTCAGGCGCCCCAATAGATTGTCGCGGCAGTCGTTGACCGTCTGCTCCATTTCCGCGAACATCCCCGCATCGTTCTTAAGAGCCTCAATCTCCAACCTTACCCGTTCGGCAAGAGCCTTACGCTCTATATTCGTGCCTTGTGATTCGTAGTAAGTTCCACACAGCGAGTCTATCAAAGAAAAACGCCTGCTTAAAAGCTGCCTTAGTTTCTGCCCCTTACACGACACATCGTTTCTGTAATCGTGCAACATCCCCCTTAGCCCTGCGGCCTCCGCCATCAACGCCTCAGTACGCAAACGGTTTATTCGAAGCCTCTGCCATAGCCAGAGAAAGCCTGCCGCAGCCGCCAGCACCACGATAACAGCCCCCCACATAAGCCGCTCACGCCTCACGCGTTCCCGATAGAGGTAGTATTCCTTCTCTTTTTGTGTGTACCTGGCTGCCATAAGGTCATCCGCCCCTTCCTGACGGCGCACATCGTGCAATGCGGCCTTAGCTTGGATAGAGCGGGCCAATTCATGCGACATGTCCTTCCGCCGATAATACCCTACGGCTATGTCAACAATCGAGTCGGATGGCGCCACGAGCCTGTTGGCCGCCATAGCCTCGCTATAGAGCAACGCCCACCGCGCAACCGATGCAGAATCCTCCATAGACGCCACATCCAGTGCGTTGAGCCGCTCAAAAGCCTCAGCCGGAGAGGTTCCCATAAGTTCCTCCGCCCGGTCAAGCTCACGGCCATGACGGCGGTCTGTGACGGAGCATGAGCTTATCACAATCACCGATACTATGTACAGCAACCATCGCATAATGTGTCTGATTCCTCAACTAAAGACAGAACTACCGACAAACTTACGCAAATTTCCAAGAGTATGCTTATACGATGTTAATTAAAATATGTTAAGCACCATTCGGAATTGATAAACGCCCAATAGCCCCGACAGCAAAAAAACGGCACGGAGGTTGGCGGTGTGGAAATTTAAGATTAATTTTGCAGGGTGAAATGTCATGCACCTTACCCTTTCCCCCGGTGTATTGTGAACTTTCATACACAAAAAATATTATACGAATAACAACTAAACAAAATAACGCTTCATTCAAGCCATGCAAGTAACTCTCGAAAAGACCTCGGAACTGGAAGGTCTCATCAAGGTGGCCGTTGTTGAAAACGACTACCTTCAGAAAGTAAACAAGGAACTCAAAGAGATAGGCCGCACCCGCCAGATTCCCGGTTTCCGTCCGGGCCATGTTTCCATCGAACAGCTTCGCCGCCGCTTCGGTAAAGATGTCAAGAGCCACGTACTCAACGAAGAGGTATTCAACGCCGTAATCAACTATCTGCGTGAGAACAAGGTCGACATACTCGGCGAACCCCTCCCTGTAAAAGTACAGGAAGTGAACCTCGATGACAAGGATTACACCTTTGAATATGAAATCGGCCTCAGCCCGGAGGTAAACGTGACCCTCAACAAGGATTTCCACATGCCTTACTATAATATAGAGGTGTCACAGGAGATGGTGGACCAGCAGGACACTGCCCTCCGCGAGCGTTTCGGCGCACAGGTACCCGGTGAGACAGTTGAGGGGAAAGCCCTCGTAAAGGGAGCCATCATGCAGCTTGATGCCGATGGCAACGTACGCAGCGATGAAGAGGCAATCCAGGTGGTAGACGGCATCGTAGCCCCTATGTTCTTCAAGAGCGAGGCTGAAGCCGACAAGTTCATGGGCAAGAAGGTTGGCGACAAAGTGGCCTTCAACCCCTGGGACACCTGCAACGGCAACGCTGCCGAACTGGCCTCCATGCTCCACATCGACAAGGAGAAAGCCGCAGAGATGAAAGACAACTTCGAAATGGCCATCTCCGAAATCATCGTGGTAAAACCCGCCGAACACGGCGAACAGTTCTACAAGGAAGTCTTCGCCGGCTCTGAAATCACCGATGAAGCCGCCTATTACGAAGAACTGCGCAAGATGATCGCCTCCCAGCTCGCCCCCAACTCCGACATGATGTTCAACCGTGACGTGCAGGACGAGATTGTAAAACGTTTCGGCAATTTCGACCTCCCCGCCGAGTTTCTTAAGAAATGGCTCGTTGCCCGCAACGAAGGTCTCACCGCCGAGAACGTAGACACCGAATATGAAAAGATGGTACCCGGCATCAAATGGGAACTCATCCAGGGTGCCATAGCCCGCAACCAGGATATAAAGGTTACGGAAGAGGATGTCCTCAACTTCGCCAAGTCAATCGCCCTCCAGCAGTTCGCCCAGTACGGCATGACCAACATGGACGACGAGACCATCACCACCTATGCAAAGCGTATCCTAGAAGACAAGAACTACAGCCGCCGCATACGCGAAGATGTAGCCAACCGCAAACTCTTCAACGTAATCAAGGCCCTTGTTTCCCTTGACGAGAAGACACTGACCCTTGACGAGTTCAAGAAGCTCGCCAACCCCGAAGGGGCAACGGAGTAATCCCCTGCCTGCTACAGAATCAGGATATAATACCCGATACATTGCAAACGGCCTTATCTCGATTTGAGATGAGGCCGTTTTCTCTACACAACCGCCGTAGAACCTCCAAATAATACAGTTTAGCATTTTTTTATCCCAAAATTGCACACAAACGCCAAAAATGTTGTATCTTTGAATATGTTTTGGCTGACGGAATACATATAAGACAACGAGCAGCCACTTATAAGATTTTTTTATTCCAATTTCTAAGTAAAAACCACTACATCTATTATAGGACATTATGAAAAATGATTTTCGTAATTACGCTGTAAAGCACCTGGGGATGAACGGGCTGGCACTTGACCAGTTCACTTCAGCCGCCAACAACACCATAACCTCAAGCTATATCTCCCCCACCATCATAGAGGAGCGCCAGCTCAACGTGGCGCAGATGGACGTGTTCTCCCGCCTGATGATGGACCGCATCATCTTCCTCGGAACCGATGTAAACGACTATTCCGCCAACGTGGTACAGGCCCAGTTGCTCTACCTTGACTCGGCCGATCCCGGAAAAGACATATCGATCTACATAAACTCTCCCGGCGGATCGGTATATGCCGGCCTGGGGATATACGACACCATGCAATATATCCAGAGCGATGTTGCCACAATATGCACCGGCATGGCAGCCTCTATGGCCGCAGTGCTGCTCGTAAGCGGCACCGCCGGCAAGAGATTCGCTCTTCCCCATTCGCGAGTGATGATACACCAGCCCATGGGCGGCGCCCAGGGACAGGCTTCCGACATAGAAATCACGGCACGTGAGATTCTGAAACTAAAACATGAACTCTACCAGATTATTGCCAATCACTCCGGGCAACCCATCGAAAAGGTGGAGGCTGACTCTGACCGTGACTATTGGATGACTGCCGCAGAAGCGAAGGAATACGGCATGATCGACAAGGTCCTCATAAAAGAAAAAGCCTGATACGGAAACCGTAAAAAACTAAAATGGCAAGAAAGAAAATAGAGACATGTGCTTTCTGCGGCCGTAAAGGCAACGAGGTGGAGGTGCTGATACCGTCAGCCATCGACCCCGAGGTCTTTATGTGTTCCGACTGCGCCGATGCTCTCCATGACATCCTGCAGGAGTATCGTGGAACCATGAAACAGGCCGCAGGGAAAAAAGGTGCCGATATCGAGACAGGGATGGAGTCAATTCCGAAGCCCCGCGAGATAAAAGAATACCTCGACCAATACGTAATCGGCCAGGATTCTGCCAAACGCTATCTATCGGTAGCCGTTTACAACCATTACAAACGCCTCCAGCAGCCCGGCGACGATGATGTTGACATCGAAAAATCCAACATCGTGTTGGTTGGCCCTACAGGCACAGGCAAGACATTGCTCGCCAAGACCATAGCCCGTTTGCTGAAAGTGCCGTTCACAATAGTTGACGCCACCGTGCTTACCCAGGCCGGTTACGTAGGGGAAGATATCGAAAGCCTTCTGACACGCCTGCTACAGGTGGCCGACTACAATGTGGAGAAAGCCCAGAAAGGTATCGTCTTCATTGACGAGATAGACAAAATAGCCCGCAAGGGGGACAACCCGTCCATAACCCGCGACGTATCGGGCGAAGGCGTACAACAAGGTCTTCTCAAGCTCTTGGAGGGGTCGGTGGTGAACGTGCCTCCCCAAGGGGGAAGGAAGCACCCCGAGCAGCGCATGATTCCCGTAGACACCAAAAACATACTCTTCATCTGCGGGGGAGCCTTCGACGGCATAGAGCGTAAGATTGCCCAAAGGCTCAACACCCACGCCGTAGGCTACACCACCGATGCCTCACGGCGTATAAATTCCGACTCCTATCTCAACTACGTGGCCCCGCAGGATCTCAAATCTTTCGGGCTAATCCCGGAGATAATCGGGCGCCTTCCCATTCTTACCCACCTTGAACCACTCGACAGGGAAGCCCTGCGCCGCGTACTTACCGAGCCGAAAAACGCTATAACTCGCCAGTACGAGAAGCTGTTCGCCATGGACGGCGTAAAACTCACGTTCGCCCCGGAAGCTCTTGACACTATCGTTGACAAGGCTATTGAATACAAGCTCGGGGCACGAGGTCTCAGAGCGATAGTAGAGACCGTGATGATAGACGCCATGTTCGACCTCCCTTCGAAAGATGAGAAAGAGTTCACAGTGTCGGCGCCCTACGTAATGGAAAAACTCCGTGAGTCGCACTACGAGTTAAATTCACAGGCCGCCACCGATGCCCCCTGACAATCTACCCCTGAAATATCTCTCCTCACAGCTTTAACCTTTTTTTGACTCCATGACTACCAAGCAGCAATTGACCGAGGCACTGAAATTAAACTTCGGCTTCGACAATTTCAAAGGCAACCAGGAAGCGATAATGCTCTCGCTTCTTGAAGGCAACGACGTGTTCGTACTCATGCCTACAGGCGGAGGAAAATCACTGTGCTACCAGCTGCCGGCCCTTATCTCAGAGGGAACGGCTGTGGTAATCTCTCCATTAATCGCACTGATGAAGAACCAGGTGGACGCCATGCGCAACTTCTCGGCTGACGACGGGGTGGCCCACTTCCTTAACTCCTCGCTCAACCGCGCCGCTATCGACCAGGTAAAGTCCGATGTGCTTGCCGGCAAAACCAAGCTGCTCTACGTAGCCCCCGAGTCGCTTACGAAAGAGGACAATATTGAATTTCTTAAAACAGTTCCCATCTCGTTCTATGCCGTAGACGAAGCCCACTGTATCTCCGAATGGGGACACGACTTCCGCCCGGAATACCGGCGTATCAGGCCGATTATCAGCGAGATTTCCACCCGCCCGGTAATTGCCCTTACAGCCACGGCTACTCCGAAGGTGCAGCACGACATACAGAAAAATCTCGGCATGTCCGATGCCGTGGTCTTCAAATCATCGTTCAACCGCGCCAACCTGTTCTACGAAATCAGGCCGAAAACCTCGTCTGTAGACCACGACATAATCCGCTTCATAAAGGGTCGCGAAGGCAAATCGGGAATCATCTACTGCCTGAGCCGCAAGAAAGTAGAGGAACTCGCCGAACTGCTGAAGGTTAACAATATAAAGGCACTCCCCTATCATGCGGGTATGGACTCTGCCACCCGTTCGGCCAACCAGGACGCCTTCCTTTTGGAACAAGTCGATGTGATAGTGGCTACCATAGCCTTCGGCATGGGTATCGACAAACCCGATGTGCGCTACGTGATACACTACGACATGCCCAAATCGCTTGAAGGATACTACCAGGAGACCGGGCGCGCCGGACGTGACGGCGGCGAAGGACAGTGCATAACCTTCTATTCGGCCAAAGACCTGCGCAAACTTGAAAAATTCATGCAAGGGAAGCCTGTGGCCGAACAGGAAATAGGCAAACAGCTGCTGGCCGAAACCGCGTCATATGCCGAATCTTCGGTATGCCGCCGCAAAACGCTGCTTCACTACTTCGGCGAGGAATATCTCGAAGACAACTGCGGGAACTGCGATAACTGTTTAAATCCCAAAAAACAAGTGGACGCTAAAGAAGATTTGCTCGCGGTGATAGAAACTATCGCCGCCTTAAAGGAAAAATTCAAAGCAGACCATATTATAGACGTGATGCTCGGAAGGGAGACTAACGAAGTACGCTCCTACCGGCATGAAGAACTTGAAGTTTTCGGCTGTGCCCAAGGAACAGAACGACGTTATCTATCCGCCGTTATCCGTCAGGCAAACATCGCCGGATACCTTGACCGCGATATTGAAAATTTCGGACTTATACGCCTCACTGCCGAAGGCAAAAAGTATCTGCAACATCCAAAACCATTCAAAATTGTGGAAGATAACGACTTTACCGAACACGAGGAAGAGGTGGTTGTAAAAAGCGGGGCGGCATGTGCCGTAGACCCCGAGCTCTACTCCATACTGAAAGACCTGCGCAAGAAAGTCGCGAAGAAATACAGTCTGCCACCCTATGTGATATTCCAAGACCCGTCGTTAGAGGCAATGGCCACCACTTACCCCATAACGATGGAGGAACTACAGAATATAACCGGCGTAGGGGCAGGCAAGGCCAAACGCTACGGCGAGGAGTTCATAAAGGTGATACGCCGCCATGTGGAGGATAACGAAATAGAACGTCCCGAGGACCTGCGTGTACGCTCCGTGGCAAACAAGAGCCGGATAAAAATATCAATTATCCAGGCCATCGACCGGAAGATAGACCTTGACGAACTTGCAAATTCCAAATGTATGGAATTCGGCGAGTTGCTTGACGAGATAGAGGCCATCGTATATTCCGGGACAAAGATAAACATCGACTACTTTATAAACGAGGTTATCGATGAGGACCACCAGGAGGATATTTTCGAATACTTCAAGGAGGCCGACACGGACTCCCTGCAGGCGGCCATACAGGAACTCGGCAATGACTATTCCGAGGAGGAGATACGCATGATGCGGATAAAATTCCTTTCCGAACTCGGGAACTGACATTCCAAGCACTGTAGCTAACTTCAAACCTCTCTGAGATGAAAGATGACGAAAGGATATTGGCCGATGTGCGCGCCACACTGGTGCGCTACCTTCGCCAGAAAGGGATGCGCCGCACCCCCGAACGTTTCGCCATACTTGACAAAATCTTTGCCACCGACGGGCATTTCTATGCCGACACCCTTTGGGAAGTACTCGAGGCCGATGGCTACCACGTAAGCCTATCCACGGTGTACTCGACCTTGAAACTGATGATTGACGCCGGTCTGCTGCGCCGACACCAGTTCGGCGACCAGCCGGCACAGTTCGAAAGGGTGCTTCCCGACTCGCCGTCAAGCCACTACCACCTCGTATGCAGCCTTTGCGGACGCGTAAGGGAGGTCAAAGACAACGACACACTCTCACAAATAGGCCAACGACGCTACCCCACCTTCCAGCCATCCTACTGTGTGGTCTACGTCTACGGTCTGTGTTCCAGATGTCTGAAAAGACAGCGGCGTCAGGAGCGCCAACGACAGAAATAAAGACAGTGCCAAGTAACTGATCGAAATTATTTTTAACAGTTACTCAACAACTAACACAATATACAAATCCATTATTCACTTTCCGACAATCATGAAAGTTGACGTTTTGCTCGGCCTCCAATGGGGCGATGAGGGAAAAGGAAAGGTCGTAGATGTGCTCACACCGCGCTACGACACCGTAGCCCGTTTCCAAGGTGGACCAAATGCCGGACATACCCTGGAATTTGACGGCAAGAAATATGTACTCCGCTCCATCCCGTCAGGCATCTTCCAGCAGGGACAGACCAATATCATAGGTAACGGCGTAGTTCTCGACCCCGTGCTGTTCAGAGAGGAAGCCGAGGCTCTTGAAGCGTCCGGCACCGATCTGAAAGAACGCCTAAAAATCTCACGCAAGGCCCATCTCATTCTCCCCACCCACCGACTGCTCGATGCAGCAAGCGAACGGGCCAAAGGTGGCGCGAAAATAGGCACCACGGGTAAAGGTATCGGCCCGACATACACCGACAAGACCGCCCGCAACGGCCTGCGTGTCGGCGATATGGAGCATGACTTCGACAAGAAATATGCCGTTGCCCGCGACCTACACCTACGCCGCTTGGAAGCCATGGGCGCCACTCCTGACCCCGAAGAACTCGCACGATTGGAGAAAACCTGGTTTGAAGCCTTGGAATATCTGCGCCGATTTGAAATAGTAAATTCGGAATACCTCGTCAACAACCTCCTTGCCAACGGCAAGAGCGTGTTATGCGAGGGGGCGCAGGGCACCATGCTCGATGTAGACTTCGGTTCCTATCCATTTGTCACATCATCAAACACCGTATGCGCCGGCGCATGTACCGGGCTGGGCGTTGCCCCCAATAAAATAGGCCGCGTGTACGGTATCTTCAAAGCCTACTGCACACGTGTCGGAGCCGGTCCCTTCCCTACCGAACTGTTCGATGCCACAGGGAAAGAGATACGCGACCGAGGCCATGAATATGGTGCCGTAACCGGCCGCGAACGCCGCTGCGGATGGATAGACCTCGTCGCGCTAAAATATGCCATAATGCTTAACGGCGTTACCCACCTCATCATGATGAAGTCGGACGTCCTTGATACTTTCCCTGAAATAAAGGCATGTACTGCCTACGAGATTGACGGCAAGGAATCCTCTGAGTTCCCCTTCAACGCCGCAGAGGTCAATATAAAACCCGTCTACAAGACACTTCCAGGCTGGCAGACAGACATGACCGGAATTACCTCGGAAAGGCAGTTCCCCAAGGAATTCAGCGACTATATCGCCTTCCTTGAAAAGGAACTCGCCACACCTATCACCATTGTGTCGGTAGGTCCCGACCGAACCCAGACAATAGAGCGCGACTAAGCCGGAAATATCCCCCGACAACCCATAAACCATAAACGAATCCTCCAAAGTCAAGAGTTAAGGCTTTGGAGGATTCCTTTATATATGGTAACTCCATAGTGGCGCCGGGCCTCCGGGACAGCAAACCACCCGAAAAGGCGGAGCCGGGAATTACCTACCTAACTTCGGCTTTCATTCTTCGGGTGGCCTGCCGTCCCGGAGGTCCGGCGCCACTACCATCCGGCTTCAATATCCATCCCGTTAAATAAAATCGGAGCCTGCGGCATTTTGTCGCAAGCTCCGATTTATTTAAAAAGGCAAGACTAATATTATTCGGCAGGCTTACCGTCAGGATACCAGCTACATTCTACGAACTCGAATGTTGCAGGCGCCGTGACCTTATACTTAACCACATAGGGTGTGGTTGCCGCACCGTCATAGGCAGAGAAATTAATCGTGTAGTAAACATCGAGACCCGGCACGGGCGCAGCCTCGGCATTGAGTTTGGAAAGAACCGCAGGAAGCACCTCGTGGGTAAAGCGGCGTTTCTCGGTCTCTACAATCTGCTCATCGGTGTAACCCTCCCATCCGGCAGGATACTGCGAACGGGCCGAGCCGGCACGGAGGTCTACATTCCCCTGATAAGCCGAAGTTCCCGAGTAATACTCATTGTTACCATAGGATGTAACATAGAACTTACCCGATTTTATGGATGTGTCGCCCAGGGGCACACATATATTCTCATACACCCAGTCAACACATGCCTGATAATAGAGGGTGGAAAGTTCCTGTCCCTTCCCGGCGGGCAGAGTGATTGTAACGTTAGGGTCGTACATCCACTTACCCTGCGAGCGGACGAACTGCGAAGTCTCGTCAACCACACCGTCAAACAGATTCCATTTCGAGCCATCGAATGTGTACATGTCGCAGGCATAGGCCGTAGCGCCGTTTGCATAGCAGAGATAAAGCACATAGCGTTCCGCACCTGAGGTGGCATAAGGAAGTTTTGAAGCAAGATACTTGGGTAAATATTCCTTGGCCAGTGCAGGTGTAAGGTCTGAGCGACGTCCCATCGCCGTATAGTCAGCCGGGCTGAGCACGGAGAAGTCAGCCGGGACAGACCATTTGCCTCCCTCATACTTATAAACGGCGTTAACCTGCTGCACGGGAACCTCTACCGCCGGGGCCTTGATTACACGGCGCCCGCGAGCCTTGGCTGCACCCTGCGCGATGGAGGTAACCACCACGTTGCAATATTTGCCGCCGGATATGCTGATAAACCACCCGGTAACAGTAACGGTAGAACCATCTTCCAAGGCTGCCTTCTGGGCTTCGGTGGCATAATATATGCTACCCTTTGCCGTGGCCTCATCGGAGAGAACGATATTGATGTTGTTTCCACTGACTGCCACCTTGCCGGTCATGGTGCAGTATATAGCCGGAACGTTTGCCGGACGCGACAGAACGGCGTCCAAAGTGGCGGCGTCATATACCTGAGGGGTCGGATATGTGTACTCCTGTGAGCCCACAACCTCGATTTCGGCACCCGTGGCAATCTGCAGGTTATCCTTGAAAGATGTGGCGGATCCCACAAGATGCACCTGTGTTCCCACGGCATAGGTCTTCTCGTCAAAACCGGAACCCATATATACGAATATCGTCGCAGAAGCATCGGTAAGTGTGAATCCGCTCGTACATGAACCTGTCACCACACCGTTTATGTCGACATCATCGCCGGGAGCAATATTGGCTATAACATTCGACAACTCGAATGGCGGAGGAGTAGGGTTATCACCACCTCCGACATTTCCGAACACAGGTTCCTGCGATGCCTCGTTATAGGACACGATTGCATATTCACCCGGTTCGGCATCATCGTAATAGTCCTTAAGTATAGCCGGGATGCTCTTGGATGCCGGATGCGAGGGCGCATAAGCGTCGATATAGTTATCCTCGCTTCCCCACGCTTCCATATAGTCGTCCTCCGACACAGTATAGAGATGCGCTGCGGCTGCATCATAGACTGATTCGGGCAGCCCGTTCTGCACCTTGTAGGTCATCTTTATTGCAGAGCCGTCAGTAAGAGTGAAGAACGGGCTCGAAGAAGAATTAAGATAGGCCGGGATATATTCGCGGGCCGTTATCTTCTCGTTGAAGCAGAACTTCGTGCCTAACGAAGCAAGTTCGGCCGATGCATCCTGGCTTTCAGCCAGAGCCTTATTCTCCGAGTTGGAGCTTATAGCCTTATAATCGTTATTGGTAAGGGTATAGTCAACCGTCTCCTTCTGTTCGGGAGTTATGTTGGAATCAAACCCATCGAGATATTCTTTGTTCCAGGAGTTTTCGTCACACCCGGTCATTGCAGCCATCGCGACCACTGCCGCTATGGGTAAAAAGAATTTTGTTTTCATCTTTGGTCGAATCTGGGGGTGATTAGAAGTTTATTCTGAGTTTCATGGAATAGGTACGTCCGAACGAGTAAAACACACGGTAAACATTGTCCCACTCACCTTTCACGCCTGTGGCATTATAGGCATCTACTACATAGTTGTAATCGAACAAGTTGTTGATGTTGCCGCTAAGACGGGCATCTACCCCTCCGATTTTGAAGCCATATGAGGCCGAAAGGTCAACCTGCTGTCCCCAGGGGATATGCCACGGTTCTTTCACCGTAATATCAGAGCCGGGATTGAAGTTCGAGCCTGTAACGGTATAATCCGAGTAGTTGTTGGCATTGAACGTCCAATCAGCCCCTATGCGCCATCCTTTGAAAGGATAGAATGTAGCCGATATGGCGCCCGTAGTCTGCGCGGTACCACCCACTTTTACACCCTTTTGGTTAAGCTGGGCTTTCAGATGGTCGGGAGCACCTACGCCTGAGGCCGGAGTGCCGTTAAGCTGTGCCAAGGGGGTGCCGTCCGGGCCATAGAAATAACCTGCGGGGCTGGAGGCCCATTCGTAGTTACCCAGAGAAATCATAGCATCAAGCTGTACCCATGTCGCAGGTTTGTAGACGGCGGCAAGCTCTATACCCATATGCCGGGCATTGACTCCGTTCATGATGAACGAGCCGGTCTGACCTCCATAATCGCCTGTCATGTTAACCGATTTCGAAGTCACCTTGTCGAACCACTTGCTGTAATATGCGTTAAAGTCAAGCGAGAACACCGGCGAATGGAACCCATAACCCAGTTCGAACGACATAATCTTCTCGTTGCGCGGCTTGGCGTTCACAGCCATAGAGCGCTCGGGATAGAGGAATACACCGTATGAGAAATAGGGTGCACGTGAGATATATCCCATGTTGAGGAACACGTTGTTATGGCGGTCGATATTGTAGTTGGCGCCGGCCTTCACCGTACCGCCGAAGAAATTGTGCCAGTCGGAGGTATCATGTTCCGAGTCATAGAAATAACGGTTAACCAGCTTGTAACCCGTGTTAGACATCGAGCCTGAAACAACGATATTCATAGCGTTTCCGAGAGTGGTGTACTCACCCTGGAGGAAGATTCCCTCGTTGTGGGTGAAACCGTCATAGTCGCGATATACCTTGTCGCCCACGCCGAGTTTCTCATACACCCATGCCTGGTTGGTCTTGTTGTAGACAGCCTTATTGTCGGGCTGCACCATGGAGCGGCGCACGTCATCCATAAAGTATTCGCCATCGTAAAGGTCGATAAGTTTGGCATAATGAAGCCCTTTATAATAGCGTACGTCAAGACCGCCCGTGAACACCAGTTTGTTGTCAAGCAACGAATTGCGATAAGTGGAAACCAGGCCGTACCAGTTATGGCTGTTCATATTGTTCGCCATTGCCATGTTAGAACCTGTCTCCGACTTGCGGTTCATTTCCTGTATAAGGTTGTAACCGAAAGTACCATCGGCGTTACGGAACTGGGTGAGCAGCTTGCCGTCGCTCACGCCGTACCATGAGTTCGAGTCAATCTTGCCGCCATTGTATTCCACATCGCGGTAAAGGCCCTTATAGCCGCCGCCACGTGCAAACGACATATAGAACGTCGAAGACAGCGATGAATTATCGTTGATCTGCCAGATGTGATTAAGTGAAATCTGGGGTTTGTGGTATTGGTTCAGGTTCGTGGAGCGTTTCTGCCCGTTGAGGTCATATCCCCATGTGGGGTTATAGCGGTAAGGGCTTTCACCGTCCATGTACAGCTTGCCATATTCCTGCCATCCCATGATGGTCAGACCATCTTGCGAGGAACGCTTGTTATGGGTCTGCGGAGCGCCGAAAGCTGTCAAAGATAACTGATGGCTCTCATTTATGCGCTTCGACACATTCAAGAAATAGTTGTAGGAGTTGAACCATGTGCCCTGGATGTAGCCGTCACCCCATTTGCGTGATCCCAGCAATGTGATGGCCCAGCCGTTATCCATCAGGCCGGTGGAGACTTTGATACCGATGTTGTTCATACCATCGTTACCGAAGCCGTACCATACGGAGCCGCCTTTCTTTGCATCCAGGCTCTGGGTAGTGATATTGATAGTTCCACCTACGGATGGCGCGGAAAGCAACGCGGCACCCAGACCACGCTGTGTCTGGATATTGGAGGCAACGTCCGACAGACCGGCCCAGTTGCTCCAATAAACGCCGCCCCATTCCATATCGTTGATGGGAATACCGTTAATCAACACTGCGACATTGGCACTCTTGAAGCCACGCATGTTTGTCTTGGCATCGCCAAAACCGCCACCATCCTTGGTGGTCCATACACCGGGGGTGGTTTTCAGAATCTCGGGGAACTCCTGTGTGCCGAGGCGGAATTCGATATCGCCGGCGTTCACCTGCGATAATGCCACGGGCGTCTCACGCGTACGAGCCAGCGACTGGGTCACCACCACGTCATTAAGCATAACGCCGTCCTCTTTAAGAACGATTCTCCCCATATCGGCAGCAGCCGGAAGGGTCTCTTTCTTGAAGCCTATGAACGAAATCGTTAGCTCGGAGGAGGCCGGGGCCTCTACAGAGAAACGTCCGTCGATGTCGGTGGCGCCGAGTGCACGGCCCCCTGAAAGCGATACAGTGGCGCCGATAACGGGTTCATTCTCGCTATCGACCACGATTCCTTTGCACTTGATTGTCTTAGGCGCGGCCATTACCACCAGGCAAGCCACCATAAAGACCGTAAATGCAGAAAAGAGTCTTTTCATTGCACGAATTTGAAGGTTAAAAAATACTATGATAATTATTCAGATTGGCATAAGATTGGAAACGCCCATATCTTTGTCAGCCCGGCTCCGGGCTGACAAAGAGGCATGCCTCTTTGGAAGGCCACTGCAGTGGCCGGGGTGTCCGTGTTAAAATTCGTTCAAATGTACAATAAAAATTTAAACTACGCACTACCCGCCTTATTAAATTTATGTGACAGACACGGTTTTTTGAAATATTGCAGAATATTCGTAACTTTGTAAGTTAAACACAAGCATATATCCACCACGATGAATATAATCCCCAAGGCTTTGGCTACCGCCGCTTTAATACTTACGGCAAACCTCACGGCAGCCCCCCAATTATCATTCTCCGGCAACTCCAAGCCTGTGATTACAGAGAAGCCTGAAGCTTCCACCGGGCTTAAGGAGGTGTACGTGGTAAGAGACGCCAGCGGCGTACGCGTGTCTTATACAGCTTCATCAGCGGCATCTGACATAACTTGGAAACGTTTCAGTTCGCTGGGAGGAGGTTTTGCAGAGGAAATACCCTTTACCAGGGAGGGAGCGGTGACCTCGGTAAGTCTCACAAACGAGGATATGGGCTACATCGTGGAAGAAGACGGACGGCAGAACTGTTTCTACATCGTGAACTACAGCAACCATGAATGTTCCCTCGAAGCCCTTGACATATCACCGGAATCAGACTGCCAGAACACGCTGCTCATACTCCACGGAAACGCCGACCGTATAAACTATTACACCGTAAGCGGTGCGGCGCGCCAACTTTCCAGAGGCCTACAACTCGAATATAACACTTTGGAATATAACGCCGACAACCTGTCCTACCAACCTGTACAGGCCACGGAGGAGATTCAATACGTTTCCTCGCAGATACATTGCCAGGCTCCTTTGAGAGATACGGAATTCCACCTCTCAGGCGACCGCTTCCAACGCCAGTGGGGGGAATTGCAGCAGGTAGTGTCGCCGATGTTTCCTACCAACGCCATAGCAGCCACGACCACGGCCTCACAGGAGGAACGCGATGCCGAAAACGAACAGAAACCGACAGGCGATGAAGCCTCCCTCGGAGGCTCGGCCCCGGCCATAATAACCTTCAGCGCGGCCACGACGGATGCCGTAGTATTCCGCGAATGGCAGTTCGCACGTGACGACCAGTTCGACCTCATAGACCTTCGGGTGAATGAGGACGAGGTGACCCATACCTTCACAGATTACGGCACAACCTACGTGAGGTTCGTATGCGGCAACGCCGCAGGCTCATGCGACTATACCTCGGATACCTATACTGTCTACATCGGGGAATCACGGCTGGAATGTCCTAACGCCTTTTCTCCCAATGATGACGGGGTAAACGACGAGTGGCGCGTGAGCTACAAATCCATAGTATCATTCGACTGCCATATCTACAACCGTTGGGGATTGGAAATGGCACACCTCTCCGACCCCTCGCAAGGATGGGACGGACGTTATAACGGCAAGAAAGTTCAACCGGGCGTTTATTATTATGTGATAAAGGCCGAGGGCGCTGACGGCAAGCACTACAAAAAGTCGGGTGACATAAATATCGTAGGATATTCCCAACGCACCGGCGCCTCATCCTCCACACCCTCGGAACCCTGACAACCAATAAGCTAACCCTGCAAAAGAGAATCTGTAAGGATAATGATGAAGAGCGAAGTAACGAAAGAGTCCACCCCTGCCACCCCCTACACCAAAGGAGCAAACCTCAGCGTGATAGGGGCGCGGGTACACAATCTTAAAAATATAGATGTCGACATTCCCCACGGGACACTCTCGGTCATTACCGGGCTATCCGGCTCGGGGAAATCCTCGCTTGCCTTCGACACCATCTACGCCGAAGGACAGCGCCGCTATATAGAGACATTTTCCTCCTATGCTCGCAACCTGCTTGGGAATATGGAGCGCCCCGATGTTGACAAGGTGGAAGGCCTTTCCCCAGTGATAGCCATCGAACAGAAAACCATCAACCGCAATCCGCGAAGCACAATCGGCACTACAACGGAGGTCTACGACTTCCTGCGCCTGCTGTTCGCCCGTATAGGGCAGGCCCGGAGCTATATATCGGGGGAACCGATGGTGAAATACACCGCCGAAAAAATCGTAGCCCTGATTCTGGAGCAATACGACGGGAAAAAGGTATACCTGCTGGCCCCGTTGGTCCATAACCGCAAGGGACACTATAAAGACCTTTTCGAACAACTGCTCAAAAAGGGGTATCTCAATGTGCGGGTTGACGGGGAACTCCGCGAGATTTCCTACGGCATGAAACTCGACCGCTACAAGAACCACTCCATAGAACTGGTCGTAGACAAACTGAAAGTGTCGCGGAAAGATGACCAACGGCTGCGCGAGTCGGTAGAGAAGACATTACGCCAAGGTGGGAAGCAGATGATGGTCTACGACCTCGACACCCAACAGAGCCGGCATTATTCGCAGTCGCTGATGGACCCGGTAAGCGGCATATCATACCGTGAGCCTGCGCCGCACAATTTCTCGTTCAACTCCCCCTTAGGGGCGTGTCCGCGTTGCAAAGGATTGGGAGAGGTCAGCATAATAGACCGTGCCAAAATCATACCCGATGACTCCCAGTCAATCCACGCCGGTGGCATCGTGCCATTGGGCAAGCATCAGAATTCCATGATTTTCTGGCAGATAGCCGCAATTTGCGAAAAATATGGCTGTACCCTCAAGACCCCCATACGCGACCTGCCGGAAAGCGCTGTAAATGACATTTTAGAAGGCACCACCGAGCGTCTGCATATAAAATCGGAGACAATGTCGGTGTCAAACTACTTCCTTTCCTACGAAGGACTTATAAAATATATCGAGCTACAGCAAGGTGACGATGCATCATCGCAGGCACAAAAATGGAGCGGACAGTTCTTCTCACGTTGCACCTGCCCCGAATGTGGCGGCGACCGTCTTAACCGCGAGGCCCTGCACTTCTTTATTGACGGCAAGAATATAGCCGAGCTTTCGCGCCTTGATATAACCGACCTCCTGGAGTGGGCCGAGACCGTGGAACAACGCCTCGAACCTCAGCAGAAACTCATAGGCCGAGAGATATTGAAAGAAATCCGTTCGCGTCTGAGCTTCCTGGTCGATGTGGGACTGGGCTACCTGTCGCTCAACCGGGCGTCAGCCACTCTTTCCGGAGGTGAAAGCCAGCGCATAAGACTTGCCACACAACTCGGTTCGGAGCTTGTGAACGTACTCTACATCCTTGACGAGCCATCCATCGGCCTCCACCAACGCGACAACAGAAAGCTGATAGCATCATTGAAACGCCTGCGCGATGCACACAACTCGGTAATAGTAGTCGAGCATGACAAGGACATGATGCTGGAGGCTGACTACATAGTTGACATAGGCCCGAAGGCCGGACGCCGTGGAGGAGAAGTCGTGTTTCAAGGCACACCAAAAGAAATGCTCAAACGCCCTACGCTGACAGCCGACTACCTGAGCGGGCGCCGTACTATAGAGATACCATCCTCGCGGCGTACAGGCAACGGCAAATTCCTTGAACTTAAGGGATGTGACGGCCACAATCTGCGCCACGTAGATTTCCGATTACCCCTTGGCACACTCACATGCGTGTGCGGAGTCTCCGGCTCAGGGAAATCATCGCTCGTGAACGGCACCCTCCAGCCCATCCTGTCGAAACGTTTCTACCGTTCCCTCCAGGAACCCCTACCCTACGAGGAAATAACCGGTGAAGAGAATATCGACAAGATTGTAACTGTCGACCAATCACCCTTGGGACGTTCCCCGCGCTCCAATCCGGCCACCTACACCGGCGTATTCTCCGACATACGCGCCCTGTTCGTATCCCTGCCGGAAGCGAAGATACGCGGCTACAAGCCGGGGCGCTTCTCTTTCAACGTGGCCGGAGGGCGTTGCGAGGTATGCAAAGGGAACGGCTATAAGACTATCGAGATGAACTTCCTCCCCGATGTGCTGGTACCCTGCGAGGCATGCGGAGGCAAACGCTACAACCGCGAGACACTTGAGGTCAGGTTCAAAGGGAAATCTATAGCCGATGTGCTTGACATGACTATAAACCAGGCAGTGGAATTTTTCGCCAACCAGCCTGCGATACTCAAGAAAATCAAGGTACTTCAGGAAATCGGCCTTGGATATATCAAGTTAGGACAACCGTCCTCGACATTGTCCGGCGGAGAAAACCAGCGCGTGAAACTCGCCACCGAACTTGCCCGGCGCGACACCGGGAAGACCCTCTTCATCCTCGACGAGCCTACAACCGGGCTTCATTTCGAAGATATAAAGACACTTCTCGCCGTGCTGAACCAGTTGGTGGACCGTGGTAATACCGTCCTTGTAATCGAACACAACCTCGATGTAGTGAAATCAGCCGACTATCTCGTTGACATGGGGCCTGACGGAGGAAAAAACGGGGGCCGCATCATAGCCACCGGAACACCGGAAGAAATAGCCGCCGGGGAATCACCTACCGCTCCATTCCTACGTGAAGAACTGGACTACAAATCAAACTCCTCGCAGGCCGATAACCATGATTAGCGATTAAATCTTTATTTATCCACTATTTTTGGTTACATTTGCCGAACAATAAAAAACATCTAACCTGAAAAAACTGAACAATGACAGCATCTGTCAACTCAAAGAACATTCTTAAGGTGCGCCTGGCGGGCCTTAACTTCCTTGAATTTGCCGTATGGGGATCGTACCTCGTATCAATGGGTATATACCTGTCCCGCATGGGATTAGGCATGGAGATATTTTGGTTCTATACCGTACAGGGGCTGGTGTCGTTGTTCATGCCTGCCGTAGTAGGCATCATCGCCGACCGCTGGATTCCGGCACAACGTATGCTCAGCTTGTGCCATCTTTTAGCAGGTATATTCATGCTGATAGCAGGCTGGTACTGTATATCTTCAGGGAACAATGTTGAGTTCGGGCCTCTCTTCACGCTCTACACCCTGTCGGTGGCCTTCTTCATGCCAACCATAGGCCTGTCAAACTCAGTAGCTTTCAACGCATTGACAACAGGAGGGATGGATACCATAAAAGATTTCCCCCCCATACGTACATTTGGGACAGTAGGATTCATATGCGCAGAACTGTTCGTCAACTTCACAGGCTTCCAGAACACCTACATGCAGTTCATAACCTCGGGAGTACTCTCGGTTGTGATGGCTATCTACGCCCTTTCGATGCCACATTGCCCTGTAAATCCGGAATCGGGAGGAACACTCGCCGAATCACTCGGATTGAACGCGTTCAAACTGTTCAAACGCAAGAAAATGGCGATATTCTTCATTTTCAGCATGCTTTTAGGCGTATCGCTACAGATTACAAACTCATATGGCACGACCTTCATAAGCACATTCCGCCATATCGCCGAATACGCCGACACGTGGGGTGCCCAGAACGCCACTGCCCTCACTGCCATATCGCAGGCAAGTGAGGCACTGTGCATACTCCTCATCCCGTTCTGCCTGCGGAAATTCGGTATAAAGGGAGTAATGCTGCTTTCAATGCTTGCGTGGGTATTCCGCTTCGGATTCTTCGGTATAGGCAACACCGGTTCAGGGATAATATTCCTAATCCTGTCCTGCATCGTCTACGGCGTGGCCTTTGACTTCTTCAACGTTTCAGGCGGTCTTTTTGTCGACAAGGAGACAGATGTGAAGATGCGTTCATCGGCACAGGGTCTCTTCATGATTATGACCAACGGCATAGGAGCCTCACTGGGTACATTCATAGCCGGTAAATTCGTGGTCAACAACCTCGTGCCGGGCACAGACCCCTCCGTAAAGATATTCTCACCCGAATTTGCCGAGGCCATACAGCACGGATGGACCGAATCATGGCTCATCTTCGCTGCATATGCCCTTGTTGTGGCGGTTCTCTTCTTCTTCATCTTCAAAGACAAGGAGCAGTCCAAGATAACGAAGCGCGATATAAAACTCGCCGAAGAGACTATCTCGGATTACACCGACTAAGTTATTTAAAACCAACCCATCACGATGATACAGTTTTATGCTCCTGACATAGCGGAATCCTGTGTTCTTCCCGAAGGGGAGTCGCAACACTGTGTCAAAGTGTTGCGTCACAAGGAGGGGGACACGGTGGAAGTTATCGATGGGAAAGGCCACAGATTCAAATGCCGTATCACCGAGGCTCACCCAAAACATACACGGGTGGAAATCATAGAACGGCAAAATCTACCCCCTTTCTGGGGCGCGCCAATCGCTATCGCCGTAGCGCCCACCAAACATCTCGACCGCATGGAATGGATGGTGGAGAAACTTACCGAGACGGGCTTTGACCGCCTTACCCCCATATTGTGCCGATGGTCTGAACGCAAGGAAATCAAAACCGAACGGCTTGAAAAGATTGCCGTCTCAGCAATGAAACAAAGCCTGAAAGCAACCCTGCCGCAGATTGACGAGATGACGCCGTTCAAGCGTTTTATCAGCGAGACAAAGGATGTGGCCCAGCGCTTTATTGCTCATTGTGAGGCCGACAAACCACGTCGTTTACTGGCCGACGAATACCGTCCCGGGGCAGAAACCATAATCCTCATAGGTCCGGAAGGTGATTTTTCCCCCGAGGAGATAGGACTGGCACTCGAAGCCGGATTCATCCCAGTATCGCTGGGTGAGGCCCGTCTGCGTACTGAGACAGCCGCGCTGAACGCCTGCCAGACATGCCATGTGATAAACATGATTACAAAATCTGAATAACAACAGAACATCAATATGCAACTATCTGAATATCTTGCCTCTTCACCAACCGGAAACTTTTTCTTACTCGCAGGACCCTGCGTCATAGAGGGTGAGCAAATGGCTATAGACATTGCCGGAAAGGTGAAGGAGGCGGCAGATAAATTCAACATCCCATACGTATTCAAAGGCTCATACAGGAAAGCCAACCGCTCCCGATTGGATTCATTTACCGGGATTGGAGACTTTGAAGCCCTACATATATTAAAAAAGGTCGGAACCATGTATGGTATTCCGGTTGTGACCGATATCCATTCAGCCCCGGAAGCCGCGATGGCAGCGGAATATGTGGACATGCTCCAGATTCCGGCCTTCCTATGCCGCCAGACCGACCTGCTGGTAGCCGCCGCCCGTACTGGCAAGATGGTAAACATCAAAAAAGGTCAATTCTTATCCCCGGATGCCATGCGGCATGCCGTAAAGAAAGTGACTGACGCCGGGAACCCGCAGGTTGCCATTACCGAACGAGGCACTACTTTCGGTTATCAGGATCTGATTGTAGATTATCGCGGAATCCCGGAGATGCAGCGTAACGGCTGCCCGGTGATTCTTGACGTCACCCATTCCCTCCAACAGCCCAACCAGGCCGCAGGTGTTACAGGCGGACGCCCCGAGATGATAGAGACCGTGGCCCGGGCCGGTATAGCGGTAGGATGTGACGGGATATTTATAGAGACACATCCCCACCCCGAGGAAGCTCTTTCGGACGGCGCCAACATGCTGCGCCTTGACCTGCTACCACGCCTGCTCGAAAACCTCACAATCCTACGCAACGCGGTAAACAACATGCAGCGGTAATATTAATCCTTCCCCGGACGTATGATATTACAATAGGAAACCATCTTAAACAGCGAGTTTGAATTTAATTCGACTATGAGACTACGAAATATAGCAGCCGCGATATTTTTAGGAGCGGCATCTTTTTCAGCAACAGCCCAACAACAGGGACTTGATAACCCTATGACTAAGGCTATGATGGAGGTCTACAACCAAGAACTGGCCTCCAACCCTGACAATTACGAGGTTTTATACCGCCGGGCCACAGAGTATTACCGATTCAACCAATACCTCAGGGCGCTGGCCGATGCAGATGCCGCAATAAAGAACGCCCCGGAAAACGACCGCGATTTCCGTTCGGCAGCCTACCAGCTACGTGGCGAAATCTACCAGATGCTTGACAAGTATAAGGAGGCCCTCTCTGACTTTACGGAAGCTCTGAGATATGACCCCGCCTCTTTCGTATCTCTTTACCAAAAAGCCAACTGCGAGTATGAACTCGGCGACTACGCCTCGGCAAAACAGGATTATGCCCGCATGCGCGCAATCAACAACCGCAGCGCCGAGGCCCTTACCGGACTGGCTCGTGTAGCCGTAAAGGAGAACAACCTCGGCTTAGCACAGCAATATATGGACGATGCCGTAGCCATGATGCCGGCCGACTCTGACATATACGTGCGCCGTTCTTCGGTGCGCCGCATGCTCGGCAACAATACCGGCGCCGTGGACGACCTGATAATGGCTATCTCAATCGATTCCAGCGGACGGGCCTTCCAAGAACTTGTAAACATAGCCGATGAAGACTATCCTGCGGTCGTGACAGGACTCGGCAACGCTATCTCGCAGGCACCCGAACAGGGGATGTTCTATTACATCCGTGGCATGATTGCACAGGCCCATTATCACTATCCCTCGGCCATAGCCGACTTCCGTAAGATTATAGACAGCAATATGTATAATTATGCCGGCATCTATAACTCTTTGGCTGAATGTTATCTGGCATTATGCCAATACTCCGAGGCCACGGACAACATAAACCGCGCCCTGTCAATGACCACCGAGGATAACACGCCGTTCTATCTTACCCTTGCCCGCATACAGCATGCACAGGGGCTTGTAAACGAAGCTCTTGCCAACGTGCAGAAAGTCCTTTCGAAAGAATCTGCTAATGTCGATGCACTCACAGAGAAAGGGATATGCCTCTTTGACCTGAAACGATACGATGAGGCATCAACCCTCTTCGGCGAGATGATTATGGATAATCCAGACAAACCCATGGGATATATGATGCAGGCATGGGTTACTAATGACGGGCTGGCCCAGCCGGCAAAGGCTATGCAGATATACCGCCGTATGCTGGAAGCTCTTGACAACGAAATGTCCACGGCACAACCATCCGTCCGGGCCGAAGCCAAGTCTCTGAAAGGATTCGCCATGCTCTTTACCAACAACAAAGACGGCGCCCTGAAATGGGCCGAAGGCCTTATCAAAGGAAAAGACTCCGACGGGTCGCTCAATTATCTCGCCGCATGTCTGTATGCACAGGCAGGGGAGTCCGGCAAAGCTCTGGAATGTGCCGCCAACTCCATGCGCGCAGGCTACGCCGATACATACAACTGGACCCGTTACGATGCCGCCCGCGTAAACGTAGCACCGTTGCGACATGGTAACGCCCTTACGGATATTATGGCTAAATACGCCTATATCTTCGACTGACACATCAGTACAAGAAAACGGCGGTGTGTCAAAATTCGGAGACACCAATCTTCCAACAAAATACATTATCCGAGGTAACTTCATAGTGGCGCCGGACCTCCGGGACGGCAGGCCACCAGAAGAGGCGGGGCGCACCTGATA